>NZ_JBSGDP010000032.1:0-70631 GCF_053602435.1 Nocardia sp. NPDC004415 | reverse complement strand
TCTCTTACCAGGGGCTTCGCCAGTTCGCATCCGGAGCGGCAGATTAATCATGCTGCGGTGCAACATGGTTCAGCGGCAGGATGAAAAAGGCTCACTGGTCCTTTCGCAACGCGAAATTGAAGATGTCGGAATCGAATTCGTTGTAGCGCTCGTACCGCAGCAGTTCGTAGAGCCGGGAACGGTGCTGCATCCGGTCGAGCAGACCGGCCTGGGTGCCCTGCTCAAAGATTTCGCGCAGGCCCGCCTCGGCGGCGAACATGGCCAGCCGCAAGGTGGACACCGGATAGATGACGGCGTTGTAGCCGATCTTCTCCAGCGTGGCCGCCGGGACCAGCTCGGATTTGCCGAACTCGGTCATATTGGCCAGCAGCGGGGTGTCCACCGCGGCCCGGAACTTCTCGAAATCGGCCGGGGTGTGCAGGGCCTCGGTGAAGATCAGGTCCGCACCCGCCTCGGCATACGCCTTCGCCCGCTCGATCGCCGCGTCGATGCCCTCGATCCCGGCGGCGTCGGTGCGCGCGCAGATCACGAAGTTCGGGTCGCGCCGCGCCGCCACCGCCGCGCGCAGCCTGCGCACCATCTCCGCCACCGGCACGACAGCTTTGCCGTCGAGGTGACCGCAGCGCTTCGGGTTCACCTGATCCTCGAAGTGCGCGCCGGCGATGCCCGCGTCCTCGAGGAAGGTGACCGTGCGCGCCGCGCTCATCGGCTCACCGAAACCGGTGTCGGCGTCGATGAGCACCGGCAGGTCGGTGACCCGCGCGATCTGCCTGCCGCGCTCGGTGACCTCGCTCAGCGTGGTGAGCCCGATATCGGGCAGCGCCAGGTCGGCCGAGACCACCGCGCCGGAGACGTAGACGCCCTCGAAGCCGATCTCCTGGATCAGCTTGGCCACCAGTGGATTGAACGCGCCCGGCAGACGCTGGATGCGGTCCGAGGCGAGTCCGGCCCGCAACGCGATCCGCTTGTCGGTGGCCGAGGTCGGCGCGGCGAGCAGGCCGGTCATCAGAACAGGCCCTTCGGCAGCTTCGGCGCGCGGGCCAGCACCTCGTCGGAGACGGTGAAGTTCAGCTGCCCCAGCTCCTCGGCCGTGAGTTCGGGGGTGCGCTGGGCGACATCGAGGAAACGGTCCTGCTCGGCCGGGTCGATGACGCCCTCTGCCAGGGTGCGGAACTTGGCGATGTACTGCTCGCGGGCGAACGGGCGCGCCCCCACCGGATGCGCGTCGGCCACGGCCAGCTCGTCGACGATCACCTCACCGCTCTTGAGCGTGACCTCGGCGCGGGCACCGAAGGCCTTCTCGTTCGGGTCGGTCGAGTGGTAGCGACGGGTCCACTCCGGGTCCTCGGCAGTGGAGATCTTGTTCCACAGCTCGATGGTGTCGGGGCGCTGGGCCCGCTCGGGGGCGTAGGAACGCTCGTGGTGCCAGACGCCGTCCTGCAGGGCGACGGCGAAGATGTACATGATCGAGTGATCGAGGGTCTCGCGCGAGGCCTTCGGATCGAACTTCTGCGGGTCGTTGGAGCCGGTGCCGATCACGTAGTGCGTGTGGTGGCTGGTGTGCAGCACGACGGTCGCGATCTGGTCCAGGTCGCCGACGCGCTCGCGCAGGCGGAAGGCCAGGTCGATCGGGGCCTGGCTCTGGTACTCGGCCGAGTGCTCCTTGGTGTAGGTGTCGAGGATGCCGCGCTTGGCCTCGCCCGGTCCGGGCAGCGGCACCGAGTACTCCGCCTTCGGACCGCCCAGCAGCCAGGCGATCACACCGTCCTCGCCCTCCCAGATCGGCGACGGCGCGCCCTCGCCACGCAGCGCGCGATCGACCGACTCCACCGCCATCTTCCCGGCGAAGGCGGGCGCGTAGGCCTTCCAGCTCGAGATCTCGCCCTTGCGGGACTGGCGGGTGGCGGTGGTGGTGTGCAGGGCCTGACCGATGGCCTGGTAGATGGTCTCGGTGTCCAGGCCCAGCAGGGTGCCGATACCGGCGGCGGCCGAGGGGCCGAGGTGGGCGACGTGGTCGATCTTGTGCTCGTGCAGGCAGATGGCGCGGACCAGGTCGACCTGGATCTCGTAGCCGGTGGCCAGACCCCGGATCAGCTCGCGACCACTGCGGCCCGCGTGCTGGGCCACGGCCAGGATCGACGGGATGTTGTCACCGGGGTGCGAGTACTCCGCGGCCAGGAAGGTGTCGTGGAAATCGAGTTCACGCACTGCCACACCATTGGCCCACGCGGCCCACTCCGGGGAGAACCGGCCGGGCACGCCGAACACGGCGGCACCGGGACCGTACGGGTGGGCCAGCGCCTGGGCGCGGGCGTTGGCGACCGGGCGCCGGGTGATCGAGGCCGCCGCCACCGAGGCGTTGTCGATGATCCGGTTGACGATCATCTCCTCGGTGTCGCCGGGCACCTCGACCGCGTCGGCGGCAACCTCGGCGATCCGCCACGCGAGGTGGTCCTCACGGGGGAAGTCCTCGGCGGAGCGGTGGGTGCGGACGAGATGGTTCTTCACGGTGGCGGCCTCCAGAAGCGGGAAATTCACTGATCTGTTTCGCACGTTACACACGCGGTGAATACGGCGAAATACACCGCAAATGCCAAATCTTGTGGAGGCTGACCAGCAAATTTGTGGAAGTTGTGAAAGTCGCGGCTGCTACATTGGCGGCATGCAGAAGATGTACGCGGGCGCACGGCTGCGGACGCTGCGGGAACAACGAGGGCTGTCCCAATCGGGGATGGCCAAGGTGCTCGGGCTATCGGTGAGTTACGTCAACCAGCTCGAGAACGATCAGCGCCCGCTCACCGTGCAGGTGCTGCTGCGGCTCAATGCCACCTTCGACCTGGACATGGGCTTCTTCGCCGCCGACACCGACGCCCGCCTGCTGGCCGACCTGCAGGACGTCTTCGCCGAGGACCCCGACGCGGTCACCCTCTCCACCGCCGAACTCGACGACCTGATGACCCGCACCCCTGCCGCCGCCCGGCTGCTGGTGAGCCTGCACCGGCGGCTGCGCGGGGCCACCCAGCAGATGGAGCAGTTCTCCGCCGATATCGAGGGCGTCACCGTCACCCCCGGCACCGCCACCCCCTACGAGGACGTGCGCGACTTCTTCTACGACCGCCGCAACCACATCCCCGAACTCGACCACGCCGCCGAGCACCTGTTCACCGACAACCGGCTCAGCATCGGCGGCCTGGACCTGCAACTGACCCGCCTGCTGCACCAGCGCCACGGCATCGGCGTCACCATCCGCACCGACGACCCCACCGACCCCGGCCCCAAACGCGTCTACGATCCCGACACCCGGCGCATCGTGCTGGCCCGCAGGCTCTCTCCGGGACAGCGGGCCTTCCAGCTCGCCACCCAACTGGCCTTCCTCACCCACGCCGACACCATCGAATCCCTGGTCGCGGCGGTGACGATGCCCGCGGGCTCCCGCGATCTGCTGCGCATCGGCCTGGCCAACTACTTCGCGGGCGCGCTCATCCTGCCCTACACGCGTTTCCGCAATGCCGCCGAGGAACTGCACTACGACATCGACCTGCTGTCGTCGATGTTCGAGGTCGGCTTCGAGACGGTGTGTCACCGGCTGTCCACCCTGCAACGGCCGAATCAGCGCGGGGTGCCGTTCTTCTTCGTCCGCACCGATCGGGCGGGCAATATCTCGAAACGCCAGTCCGCCACCGCGTTCCACTTCTCCCGGGTGGGTGGCAGCTGCCCGCTGTGGGTGGTGCACGAGGCGTTCACCACGCCCGGCCGTATCCGCACCCAGATCGCCGAGATGCCCGACGGGCGCAAATACCTGTGGCTGGCGCGCACCACCGACGAGAGCACACCCGGATACCTCTCCCCCAAAAGGGATTTCGCGATCGGACTCGGCTGCGACCTCGCCTATGCCGAGAAGCTGGTGTACTCACACGGGCTGCCGATCCACGACGAGACCACCGCCGTCCCGATCGGCGCGGGGTGCAAGATCTGCGAGCGTCCGGCCTGCGCGCAGCGCGCGTTCCCGCAATTGGGCCGGGCGATCCGGGTCGACCAGAACCGCGCGGCCAATATCCCCTACACCCCCGCCGACCGCGAGCGTTAACGGCCGAGCACCGCGGTCACCGGGCCGTCGGTCATGAGCAGGGCCCTGGCGGCGGCGATGACGCGCGCGCGATCGTCATCGCCGACATACCCGGTCCACGCCGCGCGGCTGGGGCCCCAGAACCGGTACAGCATCTGCACCGCCAGGTGCCGGGTCACCTCCGTCTCCACCGAATCACGTTTCACCACAGTGAAATCCGCGAAGTACCGGTCGAGGAATTCCCCGATCACCGCCGCCGTGTCCGTATCGAAGACCTCCCGGCTGATGAACACTTCGCTCAGGATGTAGGCGAGATCGTAGGCGGGAGTGCCCAGGTGCGACTGCTCGAAATCGATCACCCCGAGCGCGGAGCCGGAGACGATGATGTTGCGCGAGTTGAGATCTCCGTGCGTGACACAGTCGGTGCGCCGCTGGTAGTCACGACGGCAGCGCAGCACCCGATCGGTTTCCGCGGCGGTGAGATGCGCGTTGATGTCGTCGTATTGCAAGCCGAGCTTGAAATCGCGGAACGCGGTGTTGGCGAACACCGAATCCGCGGCGAAGCGCCGATGGGTGCGCTGATGCAGCCCGGCCAGCACGGCCGGAAGCCGATTCAGGAATCCGGCGGGCAGCTCACCCCGCGCGAGATGATCGTTGAGCGTCCCTTCCCCGGCCGCCGCCGTCATCAGGAAGGCGCACCGCCCCCGATCGAACGCCACGATCTCCGGCACCACCCCGGACCCGTCCGCCGCCAGCCGCTGCACCCGCTCGGCCAGCTCCGCCCGCTCGATCGCCGGAATCTCCGGCGGGGAGTACAGCGGATTGTCGACACCGTCGAGATACTGCTTGAAGAAATAGGTCCCGACCTGCGTGTCGACCCGCAACAGATAGTTGAACAGCCCACCACTCTGCACGCCGATCGCGAGAACCCCATCGGGACCCAACCCCAGACCCGCCCGAACCAGCGCCAAACAGTCGTCACGGCGTTCGGGAGCGGGGATGTTGTCGGCCACGCGCCACCCTAACCGCACCCCGGCGGACACCACCGAACCATCCCCGGACTGCGGACCGGTCGGGGCGAGACTGTCGAGGCCGCGTTCAGGCCGGGGCTCGGTGTGCGTCCAGGTAGTGGCCGACCATCGTGCTGAGTACCTCGAGTCGCGCCGCGTCGAGTTCCGGTTGGGGGAACGCGCCGGTGCTGAGGGCGTCGCCGTCGAAGCAGAAGACGACGATCGAGCCGAGGGCGATCACCTGTTCGGGTGACAAGCCCTGCGCAGCGGGCATTTTCACACCGCCGGTGACCAGGGCCGCGGCGTATTCCAGGCGGACCACCTCGAGTCGTTGCCGGAGGGCGGGGTCGGTGCGGGCGGCCATGGTCAGTTCGAGCCAGACGGTGTTGATCGGGTCGCGGGCGGTGTCACGCCAGAGGGCCAGCACCGAGGTGACATCCGTGCGGTCGGGAAGCTGGTTCATCTGGGTGACGAAGGATTCGCGCTGGCGTCTGCCCACTTCGTCGGCGGCGGCGGCGATCAGGTCGAACAGGGTCGCGAAGCGGCCGAAGAGCCCGCCGTGCGAGACGCCGGCGCGGCGGCAGACCTCTTTGACGGTGACGTGCGCGTAGCCCCGCTCGACGATCGTCTCGATGGTCGCGTCGATGAGCGCCCGACTCGTCTCGGCACGCCGCTGCGCCTGTGTCCGCCGGGGCCCGGGCACGCGCCCTCCTTCGCGTCAAAATTATCGACTACCTGGTCGAAAACGACGATACCAGCGGAAATCGCCGGGTCTCGGCACCGGTGCCGCGGGCCGGAAATGCCACGGCGATCAGGCAATTCGGTTGCGCGAACTGGCTCTTTACGATATCTTTACTTTTAGGTGCGCCGGGAAGTCTGGTCGGCAATCTCCGGATACCACTCGGTTCCCGGGGGTCGTTCGGCGAGGGGAAAACCGATGGCATCGTGGGGGTTGTTCGAGTTCGTGCGCGTGGCACTGTCGTTTCCGGTGGTGCTGTTCACCTTCGCGTTGCTCGTCGTCATCGGGTTCTGGCTGCTGGTGCTCGTCGGGGGTACCGAGACCGAGTCCGTCGAGACCGATTCCGCGACACAGGGTCTCGACGCGCTGGGGCTCGGCGGGGTGCCGGTGACCGTCGCCGTGACGGGGCTGGTCGGGCTGTCCTGGTTCACCACACTGGCCGGCACCGTGGCGGTCGCCGGGCTGTCCGGGCTCGCGGGGATGCTCGCGCGCTGCGGGGTCCTGATCGTCGCGGTGCCGGTCGCCGTCGCGGGCACGCGGCTGGTGGTGCTCCCGCTGCGCCGGGTCTTCGGTGCCGTGCCCGCCGCCTCGCACCGGGATTTCGTCGGCCGGATGTGCCGGGTGCGCACCGGCCGCGTCGACGAGGAGTTCGGGCAGGCCGAGCTCACCGCCGCCGACGGATCGTCGGCGGTCATCCAGGTCCGGCAGAGCGCCCTGCACGCCGCGACCGCTCCCCTGGCACAGGGGGATTCCGCCGTTGTCTACGACTACGACCCGGCCGCCGGAACGTTCTGGGTGGCCGCATGGGAGGGGAACTGATGTCCACCATCGCCATCGGATTCGGGGTGCTGATCGCCCTGGTCCTGCTCGCCGGTCTCGCCGTGTTGTTCCTGGTGAGCCGGTTGTTCAAGAAGGTCAGCCAGGGCCGGGCGCTGATCATCTCCAAGATGCGCAAGGTCGATGTGACCTTCACCGGCGCGGTCGTGCTGCCGGTGCTGCACAAGGCCGAGTACATGGACATCTCGGTCAAGACGATCGAGGTGGCCCGGCTCGGACGCGACGGGCTGATCTGCCGCGACAATATCCGCGCCGACATCCGGATCACCTTCTTCGTGCGGGTCAACAAGACCGTCGAGGACGTGATCAAGGTGGCCCAGGCCATCGGCACCCAGCGCGCCAGCGACCAGGCCACGCTGCAGGAACTGTTCAGCGCCAAGTTCTCCGAGGCGCTCAAGACCGTGGGCAAGCACCTCGACTTCGTCGATCTCTACACCCACCGCAACGAATTCCGTGACCGGATCATGGCGGTGATCGGCACCGACCTCAACGGCTACAGCCTCGAGGACGCCGCCATCGACTACCTCGAGCAGACCCCGCTCATCCAGCTCGACAGCCAGAACATCCTCGACGCGCAGGGCATCCGCAAGATCACCGAGCTCACCGCCATCGAGCACGTGCGCACCAACGAGTTCCGCCGCCACGAGGAGAAGGAGATCACCCGCCAGAACGTGGAGGCGCGCGAGGCGGTGCTCGAGCTGGAACGTCAGCAGGCCGACGCGGAGAACCGCCAGCGCCGCGAGGTGGAGACGCTGCGGGCCCGCGAGGACGCCGAGATCCAGCGGGTGCAGGCCGAGGAAAGGCTCAAGGCGCAGACCGCGTTCCTGCGCACCGAGGAAGCGCTGGCCGTGCAGTCGCAGAACAAGGATCGCGAGATCGCCGTCGCGGAGAAGAACCGCGAGCGGGTGATCGCCATCGAGTCCGAGCGGATCGAGAAGGACCGGCTGCTCGAGGTGGCCGACCGCGACCGGGCGGTGTCGCTGGCCCACATCGCCAACGAGCGCGAGGTGCAGACCGAGCGGCGCACCGTGGCCGAGGTGGTGCGTGAGCGGGTCGCGGTGGACAAGACCGTGGCCGAGCAGGAGGAGCAGATCAACCGGCTGCGCGCGACCGAGGCCGCCGAGCGCGAGCGCCAGGCCATCATCATCCGCGCCGAGGCCGAGGCACAGGAACACCTGGTCAAGGACATCAAGGCCGCCGAGGCCGCCGAGGCGGCGGCGAAGTTCCTGGCCAAGGAGTCGATCACGCTGGCCGAGGCCGAGGTGGCGGCCGCGGACCTGAAGGCCAAGGCCAAGATCCGGCTCGCCGAGGCCACCCAGGCCGAAGCCGCCGCGCCCGGGCTGGGGGCCGCGCAGGTGCGTGAGCGCGAGGCCGACGCCATCGAGAAGGTGGGGCGGGCCGAGGCCGCGGTGCTGCGCGAGCGCAATCTCGCCGAGGCCGAGGGCCTGCGCGACAAGCTCAAGGGCGAGGCCGAGGGTCTGCACGAGAAGGCCGCCGCCATGGCGGTGCTCGACGACGCCACCCGCCAGCACGAGGAATTCCGGCTGCGGCTGGAGCTGCAGAAGGAGGTCGAACTGGCGACCGTGCGGGCGCAGGTCGACGTCGCCCAGGCCCAGGCCGAGGTGCTGGCCACCGGGCTGGGCAATGCCAAGATCGACATCGTCGGCGGGGAATCGATGTTCCTGGACCGGCTGGTCGGCTCGATCGGGCTCGGTAAGGGTCTGGACCGGATCCTGCACTCCGACACCGGTGCCGCCGCCACCGCCGTGGTCGGGTCGCTGCTCACGCGCAACGGTTCCACGCCGGACACCGGCACCGCGCCCGACATCCTGCTGGACAAGTGAGCGCGCCGCGGCAGCGGCACCGGGACGCCACGGCCGGGGCGGACATCACCGCCCCGGCCGCGGGTGCCGCCCTCGACGGCGGCACCTACGAGGTGCTGCACGCCCGCCTGCGCGAGCAGGCGAGCGAATTGTCCACACGCTGTGCCGAACTCAACGAACGCCGCGTCGCCGACTTCGGCGGCGTGGAGCTGACGCTGCTCGGCACCGAACAGATCCACACCGAACAGCCCTGCGTACCCCGAGACGTGCTGGCCCTGGCCGACGGCCGGATGCTGTTCGGCTACAACGTCTCTCCCGGATCGAAGCCGACGACGGACATGCCCGATGTGTTCGCGGTGCACCGATTCCACCGGGACGAGAAGGGGTTCGCCCCCGCCGATCCGGCGGGGCTGCTGGATGATCCGCGCTTCGGCCGCGACTTCGCCGAGCTGTACCGGTACTACGCGCAGACCCGGCTGTCGCGGCTGCGCCGGGTCGGCGGGCGCCTGCTCGCGGTGTTCCAGACCGGGCAGCGCGCCGACGACATCAAAGTGCTGCGCTGGGGCGTGGATTCGACCGGGGCGCCCGGCTACCTCGACAGCCGCGGCGAACGCGATCACGTGTTCCCCGACCCGCACGAGTTCGCCTGGACCGAGGCCACCCGCGACGATCAGGTGCCGGGGCGTCATCCGCACGTGTCCATCCTGGGCAAGGTGTTCGTCGACACCCTCGGCGGCACGCTGACGGTGAAGGTGGACAACGACACCGAGACCACCACCGGCGTCCACACCGAGCCGGTGGACGAGCCGCTGCAGAGCCTGGCCGACGCCGAGGTGCACTACGCCGAGGTGGGCGCGCTGATCCTGCTGCGGGTCCGGCCCTACAAGGAGACGGTGCGTCGGCACCTGGTCTTCGACACCCGGACCCGCGCCGTCACCCGGCTCGACGGGATCGGCCTGTCGTGCCGGCTGTTGCCCGAGGACCAGGGCATCGTCTTCCCCGGCGGGTACTACCTGGCGACCGGGGTGCACAAGACCTTCGACACCGAGGTCGACGACCTGGTCTACGAGACCACGGTGCGCGCGCCCAACGGCGAGGACGTGCTCTACGTGTTCCGCGCCGGGGCACGCGGTCGCACACTGCTGCTGCCCTACAACATGATTCGCAAACAGGTCGCCACCCCGATCAGCTGCCACGGGTATTCGCTGTTCGAGGACGGCACGATGGTGGTCCTGCGCGCGGTGTCGGCCGAACCTGCCCGGGTGCACACCCTGCAGGTGTGGCAGACGCCGTTCGTCTCCGACACCCATGCCGCGCGGCAGCCCACCGGCGACGGCCCACTGGCCCGCATCGGCAATGCCGAGCTGGTGCGCGGGCTGGCGGACTGCCTGTCGGTGAGCCGCATGGTCGAGGACCTGACGCCGAGCACCGAGGTGTTCGAGGCGATCGTCGCCGCCTGCGGACGCACCACCGATCATCACCACTGGCTCGCCGAGGCCGAGTTCGGCGATCTGGCGGCGCCACTGGGCGCGCTGCGCGATACCGCCGCGCAGGTGGTGGACGAGTTCGCGAAAGTCACCGCCCGCACCGAGCAGGCCGAAACCGCCGTGACCGAGGCGGCCGAGCAGATCGCGACACTGCTGCGCACCGGCGGCGGCCATCCGACCGCCCAGGGCTGGGTCGAGGAGCTCGCCGCCCTGCACCGGGCCGCGGGCCGGGTCGAGACACTGCGTGCGCTGCGCTACGTCGACACCGACCGGCTCGACGAGCTGGCCGCGTCGGTGGCGGCGGCGCTGGCGGACACCGGCCGCGGGTGCGTCGAATTCCTCAGCGGCCCCGATGCTTTCGCCGACTACCTGGTTGCGATCGAGGACACCCGCACGCAGGCGGCGGCGGTGTCCACGGTGGCCGCAGCCCAGCCGCTGCGGGAGTGGCTGGCCGAGCGGACGGCGGAGCTGGAGACGGTGGTCGAGGTGGTCACCGGGCTCGAGGTGGGCGATGCCACCCTGCGCACCGGCATCCTCGACCGGGTCTCGACGGTGCTGGCCGCGGTCAACCGGGCCGGGGCCACCCTGCAAGCGCGGCGCGGCGAGCTGGCGGCCGCCGAGGGCCGCGCCGAATTCGCCGCCGAGTACGCGCTGCTGGGCCAGGCCGTCACCAGCGCGCTCGCCCGCGCCGACACCCCGCAGACCTGCGACGACCTGGTCGCCACGCTGCTGGGGACGGTGGAGGATCTGGAGACTCGCTTCGGCGGGATCGACGATTTCGCCGAGCGGATCGCGGCCACCCGCGACGACCTCTACGAGGCTTTCGCCACCCGCCGCCAGAGCCTGCTCGACGAACGCACCCAGCGGGCGCGGCGCCTCGTGGACGCGGCGCAGCGGATGCTGTCGAGCATCGAACGGCGCAGTGCCGCACTGGCTTCGGCCGAGGAGGTGAACGCCTACTTCGCCGCCGACGCGATGGTGCTGCGGCTGCGCGCCACGATCACCGAGCTGCGGGCCGCGGGCGAGGTGGTGGCCGCCGAGGAGCTCGACGGCCGCATCACGGTGGCCCGCCAGGAGGCGGCCCGGATCCTGCGCGACCGCGACGACCTCTACGCCGACGGGGGCGAGACGATCCGGCTGGGCAGGCACCGGTTCGCGGTGACCTCCGCGCGGTGGGACCTCGCGCTGGTGCCGCACGAGGGCGGGCTGGTCTTCAGCATCAACGGCACCGACTATCTGGCGCCGGTGGCCGACGACGAGTTCGGTGCCGAGGCGGCGGCGCTGTGGTCGCAGCTGCTGGTCTCGGAGACGCCGCGCGTGTACCGGGGCGAACATCTGGCCGCCTCGATCCTGGCCGATGCGCAGGCGGCGGACGAGCTCGAGGATCTGCACGAGGCCGCGGCGGCGGGCAAGCTCGACGGCATCGTGCGGGAGGTGGCGCGACAGCGCTACGACGAGGGATACCAGCTCGGCGTGCACGACCACGACGCCACCGTGATCCTCGCGGCACTGCTCGACTTGCACACGGGCGCGGGCCTGTTGCGCTATCGCCCGGCCGACCGGGCCGCCGCCCAGCTGTGGTGGTGCTTCGGCCCCGAACCGACCGAGGGGCACCGCGCGCAGCTCACCACGCGCATCGTGTCGACCGCCAGGGCCGCGGCGATCTTCGCGGAGCCGACCGCCCGGGTGCGGGTGATCGGCGAACTCATCGGGGCCATCGCGGAATTCGGCGCATCACTGGGCCTCGACGAGATCGACGCGATATCGGCGGGCACGTATCTGTTCCACGAGATCGCCGGGGAGCCACAGGGTTTCGTCACCGCGGCGGTCGCCGGGGAGCTGCTCGCCGGGTTCCGGCGCAGGCTCGACGCGGCGCATCCCACTGCCTTCGCCGACTTCCGAGCCGCGGTGGGCGGTCTCGACGCCGAGCCGGCCGAGCGGTATCACCTGGTCGCCACCTGGCTGGGCGCCTACGCCGAGAGCACCGGCGATCCCGCGCAGCGCGAGCATCTCCCGGAGGCTGTCGCGATCGCGCTGTGCGGTCAGGCCGTGCCCCGATTGGACTGTGCCGCACCGCTGGACACCGTGGTGGACGGGCTGCTCGGCGAGCATCCGCGCCTCCGCGACGGCAGCCTGGCGGTGCGCCTGGCCGAGCTGACCGCCCGTGCCCACCGGTTCCGCACCGAGGAGATGCCGGTGTTCCGCGCGCATCTGCGCCGCCGCGGCGAACTGCTGGCCGCCGAGCGCGCGCGTTTGCGGCTCGACGACTACAAGCCCGCCGTGCTGAGCGGTTTCGTGCGCAACCGGCTGCTCGACGAGGTCTACCTGCCGCTGATCGGTGACAATCTGGCCCGCCAGCTCGGCACCGCGGACTCCGCCGCCGCGGCCGTGCGCTCCGGGCTGCTGCTGCTGATCTCCCCGCCGGGCTACGGCAAGACCACGCTGATGGAGTACGTGGCGGCCCGGCTCGGGCTGATCTTCGTCAAGGTCGACGGGCCCGCTCTCGGCCATCGGGTGCACTCGCTGGACCCGATGGCGGCGCCCGACGCGACCGCGCGCCGCGAGGTGGAGAAGATCAACTTCGCGCTCGAGCTGGGCAACAATGTGCTGCTCTATCTCGACGACATCCAGCACACCTCCCCGGAACTGCTGCAGAAGTTCCTGTCGCTGTGCGACGGGCAGCGCCGCATCGACGGGGTGTGGGAGGGCCGGACCCGCACCTACGATCTGCGCGGCAAACGGTTCGCGGTGTGCATGGCGGGCAACCCGTACACCGAGCAGGGCAGACGGTTCCGGATTCCGGACATGCTCGCCAATCGCGCCGATGTGTGGAACCTCGGCGATGTGCTCTCCGGGCGCGACGATCTGTTCGCGCTGAGCTATGTGGAGAACGCGCTGGCCACCAATCCCGTTCTCGCGCCGCTGGCCTCACGCGAGCGCGCCGATCTGGACCTGCTGCTGCGGCGGGCCGCCGGTGACGACACCACGCGCACCGACCAGCTCGCCCACCCGTACACCCCCGCCGAGCTGACCGACATCCTCGCGGTGCTGGCGAAGGTGGTGCGGGTGCGCGAGGTGGTGCTGGCGGTGAATCGCGCCTACGTGGCCTCGGCCGCCACCAGCGACGCCGCGCGCACCGCACCGCCGTTCCGGTTGCAGGGGTCCTATCGGGACATGAACGGGCTCACCAGCCGCCTGGTACCGGTGATGAACGAGCGGGAACTCGAGGCGCTCATCGACGACCACTACCGCGGCGAGGCGCAGACCCTCGGCGCCGACGCGGAGGCGAATCTGCTCGCGCTCGCGGAACTGCGCGGCAGGCTCACCCGGGCCCAGGCCGAGCGCTGGGCCGCGGTGCGGGCCGCCTACCTGCGGGATCGGGCCCTGGGTGGCAGCGCGGACGATCCGCTCGTGCGCGCGGTCGGTGGGCTGGGTCTGCTCGCCGACCGGCTCGGCGCCGTGGAGGGCGCCATCCGCGCGCTCGACCCCGGCCCGCCGTCCGGAAACCCTGTGGCCCAGCGCCCTCCGCCGCCGACGATGTGACACCGGGTTCGGCGCGTGGTAGGAGATTCGACATGCTTTTGTCGCTCGCCGTTCTCCGGAATGCCGGTTCACTTGCCGTCGGCGGGGGCACAGCATCGTGTTCGCGCCGGTGACGGTCACCGGCTCCCGCCCGGCTACCGCGGCGCGGGCGACGGCACCCTCCTACCGCGCCGATCTCGACGGTCTGCGCGGGCTGGCCATCACCCTGGTGGTGGTCTTCCACGTGTGGATGGGCCGGGTCTCCGGCGGGGTCGACGTGTTCCTGGTGCTGTCGGGCTTCTTCTTCACCGGCCTGCTGCTGCGCCGGGCCGAGCGCGGCGAACCAGCGTGGGAGTGGTCGGTGCTGCGGCGCACGGCACGGCGGCTGGTACCCGCCATGACGGTGGTGCTGGCCGCGGTCGTGGCGGCCACGACGCTGCTGCTGCCCTACACCCAGTGGTCGGCGATCGCGGCGCAGACGGTGGCTTCGCTGTTCTACCACCAGAATTGGGAGCTGGCGCTGAGCTGGGCGGACTATCTGGCCGCCGATCCGTCGGTGAGCCCGCTGCAGCATCTGTGGTCGATGTCGGTGCAGGGGCAGTTCTATCTGGCGGCGCTGGTCGTCGTCGCGGGGGTGGCGCGACTGTGCGCGGGCCTGTCCCGGCCCGGGGCGATCCGGCCGGTGGCCGGGCTGATCGTGGTGGCCGCGGCGGCGTGGTCGTTTGAGTACGCGCTCGCCGGTGCGGCGACCCATCAGGGCTGGAACTACTACGACACCGCCGCGCGCGGCTGGGAACTCGCCGTCGGTGCGGCGCTGGCCGTGCTCGCACCGTGGGTGTCGCTGCCACGGTGGCTGCGCGGGATCGTCGCGATGCTCGGGGTGGCCGGGGTGGTGCTGTGCGGCTGGCTGATCACCGACGGCGCCAACCGTTTTCCCGGGCCGTGGGCGCTGCTGCCGGTCGGCGCCGCCGCCGCGGTGATCCTGTCGGTCAACGGGGTCCCGGCCACCGAGTGGACCGGCCCGAACCGGCTGCTGGCCCATCCGGTCATGCGGTGGCTCGGCGATATCGCCTACCCGCTGTACCTGTGGCACTGGCCGATCCTGATCTTCTTCCTGGCCGACCGCGGCGAGGCCGAGATCGACCTGCTCGGCGGCGCCGGAGTGATCGCGGTGTCGCTGGGCCTGGCCTGGCTGACCCACCGCTGGATCGAGGAACCACTGCGCAGGCCGGGCGCGGGCAGAGCACTGCCCCGGCAGCTGGCGGGCGCGATCGTGGCGGTGCTGCTGGTCTCGATGCTGTCGGTGACCTCGGTCTGGCAGTACGGCGTGGTCCGGTCCGAACCGGCCGTCGCCGCCGCCGAACTCGCGATCGAGGCGTATCCGGGCGCCGAGGCGCTGGCGGCCGGGGCCCCGGTCCCCGCCGAGCCGATGCGCCCGAGCGTGCTGGACGCGCCCAACGATCTGCCGCCACCCACGGTCGACGGCTGCATCGCCGACTGGGACACCCGCGAGGTGATCACCTGCGTCTACGGTGACCCCGACGCCGAGCGCACCCTCGCGCTGGTGGGCAGTTCGCACGCCGAGCACTGGCTGCCCGCGCTGCAGGTGCTCGCGGCCGAGCACTCCTTCCGCATCCAGGTGTATCTGAAGATGGGCTGCCCGCTCACCGTCGCCGAGGACGCCAGCGCCGTCGGCGAGCCGATCCCGGACTGCCGCGACTGGTCGCGCGAGGTCATCGACCGGCTCGGCACCGACCGGCCGGACTGGGTGTTCACCATCGGCACCCGGCCCCGCGACGAGGGCGGTGACGAGACCCCCGCCGAATACCTCGACGTCTGGTCGGCGCTGTCCGCCGAGGGCCTCAACGTGATCACCGTGCGCGACACCCCGTGGCTGCGGCGCGGCACCGTGCGCTATCGCGCCGCCGATTGCCTGGCCGCCGGTGGGGACCGGGCCAGCTGCGGCATGCGCCGCGTCGACGCGCTCAGCCCGATCAGCCCGCAACTGGAACCGGCCTCGCGCTTTCCCAGCGTCTTCCCGATCGACCTCAGCGACGCGGTGTGCCGCCCGGCGCTGTGCGCGGTCGCCGAGGGCAACACCCTGATCTACCACGACGAACACCACCTCACCGCCTCCTATTCACGCTCGCTCGCAGGCGCGTTGGGGCGCGCGCTGCGGCCGATCCTGGGCTGGTGGTGAATTCTGTTGCCCCGCACCGCCGCCGCCGGGAGTCGGTAGCCTCGAAGCGTGATCACTCTCAAGAAAGAAGACGGCGCAGCCGATCTCGCAGGCATCACCAAGATGAGCGTGGGGGTGAGCTGGGACCCGTCGGCCGGTTCCAGCGGCGGCCTGCTCGGCATCGCCCGGCGCAAGCGCGGGGTGGACCTGGACCTGATCGCGGTGCTGCTGCAGGGCGGTGAGCCGGTGCGCTTCGCCGGACTCGACTCGCTCGACCCCATCGGCAACGGCGCGGTCCTGCACTCCGGTGACGAGCAGACCGGTGCCGCCGCGGGCGACGACGAGACCGTGCACGTCACCTTCGCCCAGGTGCCCGCCGCCATCGACTCCATCGTCTTCATCGCCGCGGCGTTCAAGAAGGGCGCCTCCTTCGAGAAGGCCAACAACGTCTCGTTCAAGATCTACGACGCCACCGGCGCCGACAGCCAGCCGGTCGCCGACATCTGGCCCTCGCTGCTCGGCTCGGAGAACGCCAACGCCATCGCGCGTGCCTTCCGCAACGGCCCGGTCTGGCAGCTCGAGGTCCTCGACCGCAAGGGCAAGATCAAGCAGGGCGACCGGCAGGCGCTGCTGCGCTTCGCCCTCGCCTAGGCGGGGCCCGCCCCCGGCCCGCTACCGTAGGGAGGCGGGACCGGAGGCAATGAATGAGCGCACAGTTGATGATCGTGGAGGACGACACCCGGGTTCGGACGTCGCTGCGGCTGGCGATGGAAGACGAAGGGTATGTCGTCGCCGAGGCGGAGATCGCCGAGGCCGCGCTGGAGAAGGTCCGGGCGCACGGGGCGCCCGATGTGATGATCGTGGACCTGATGCTCGGCGGCGGGATGGACGGCTACACCTGCATCCGGGAGGTCCGCCGCGATCACGACGTGCCGATCATCGTGGTCAGCGCCCGCGACGACACCCATGACGTCGTCGCGGCGCTGGAGGCGGGCGCCGACGACTTCGTCACCAAGCCGTTCGAGGTCAAGGAGCTCACCGCGCGGATCAGGGCGCTGCGCAGGCGCACCCGCAACACCGTCGAGCGCGAGAGCACCGAGCTGGTCCTGGACGCGCAGCGCGGGCTGGTGCTGAGCCAGGAACGCGGCTCGGTGCAGCTCGACGGCCGCGACGTGCATCTCACGCTCACCGAGTTCCGGCTGCTGTGCGAGCTGGCCGCCAACGACAGCCTGGTGCTGAGCAGGCAGGTGCTGCTCGACAAGATCTGGGACCGTGGGTTCTTCGGCGACGAACGCATCGTCGACGTGCACGTGCGCCGCCTGCGCACCAAGATCGAACGCGATCCCGCCGACCCGCGCCTGATCGTCACCGTACGCGGGCTCGGCTACCGCCTCGATGTCCGGCCCTGACCCGCGCGGCCGATTACCCTCGCGATTCCGTGGTCTGCGGGGTCGTGTCATGGCGGCGTTCGTGGTCGGCGCGGGCCTGCTGGCGGTGGTGCTGGCCGGGTCGGTGTACGGGATCAGCACCAGCTATATGGAATCGCAACGTGTCCGGTCCGTCGAGCGGGCGGCCGGCGTGCACGCGGAGTTGCTGCGGCTGCGGCTGGACAAGCTGAATGTCACCGGGGAACAGGCCTTGCAAACCCTGCATCTACCCACCGGCACCATGGCCCTGCTGCACTGGGACGACGAGTGGACCATCGTGGGCAGCGATGTCGCTCCCCCGCCGCTGGCCGAGGTGATCGGCAGGCATCCCGTGGAGGCGACCGAGGTGCGGATCGGCGGACAGCCCTATCTGCGGGCGGGCGCGCGCGTGGACACCCGCGCCGTGCTCTACGAATACGCGCCGCTACAGGAACTGGTCGCGACCATGCGGATGCTGCGCACCATCGTGCTGGCTTGCGCGGTCGTCGCGGTGGCCGTCGCGGCGGCGCTGGGGGCCTGGGCCGCCCAGCACGTGCTGCGCCCCCTGCGGCAGGTCGCGGGCACCGCCTCGCGGATCGCCTCGGGTGAACACGATCTGCGGCTGCCCCGCACCGCCGACGACGACCTGTCCACCACCGTCGACTCGTTCAACGCCATGGTCGACTCGCTCCAGCGCCGTATCGAACACGAACGGCGGCTGGTCTCGGACCTCAGCCACGAACTGCGCACCCCGCTGACGACACTCACCACCACCGCGACCGTGCTGGCCGGGCATCGCGAGGAACTGTCCGAACGTCCCCGTGCCGCACTGGGTCTGCTGGTGGAGGAGACCACCTACCTGCGCCGGCTCCTCGACGACATGCTCGCGCTGGCCCGCGCCGAGGCGGGCATCCACCGCTCCGATCCCGCCCCGCTCTCCCCCGCCGAACTGCTCACCCACCTGCTCGCCGGTCGCGGCACCGCCCCCGACCTGCTCAGCGTGCGCACCGAGGACCGCATCCGCGGACGGCGGATGGAACTCGAACGCGCCCTGGTGAATCTGCTCGACAACGCAGAGCGCCACGGCGGCGGCCTGGTGGGCGTCACCGTCGACCGCGACGGCCCCGATGTGCGGATGATCATCGACGACGCGGGCCCCGGCGTCCCGGTCGCCGACCGCGAGCGGATCTTCCACCGGTTCGTCACCGCCTCGCGCACCACCGCGGGCACCGGCATCGGCCTGGCCCTGGTGGCCGAGACCGTCGCCGGGCATCGGGGTGGTCTACGGGTCACCGAGCGGCCCGGTGGCGGTGCGCGTTTCGAACTCCGGATTCCGGCACTGGTGTCCTGACGGCGAAGGGCCCGGCGCACGCGGCGCCGGGCCCTTCTGTCCCCTCGTGGAACGTCAGCCGATGCTGAACGGCTGGCCCCAGAGCGTGACCACCGAATTCACGTTGGCGGTCTCGACCTTCACCTTCACGAACGCGCGCGCCTGGGCGTAGCCGGCGCAGCCGCTCAGGCCGATGGTGGAGTCGGCCCAGGTCACCGAGCCGGAGGAGCCCTTGAACTTGTTGTTGGTGCCGTGGTCCTCGTTGCCGTAGTCGTCGGCCTTCTCGATGTCGAGAACGTAGAACGACTGCGCCTGGCCGGGGCCCAGGCTCAGCTCGGCGCCACTGCTGGCACCGACGCTGACATCCTCGCCGTCCCAGCTGGATTCGCCCTCGACGCCACCCTCGACGCCGCCGCCGTCGATGTTCACCTGGCAGCCGACCACATAGCCGGGGTAGATCTTGCCGCCCTCGGCGTTCTCGCCGGCGACCTCGACCTGCGCGCTGCCGGAGACCCACACATTGCGGTGCACCGGGGTGGAGCCCATCGACGGGTTGATGTTGGCCGACTCGCCCACCAGGCGCACGGTCACGACGGTGCCGTCGGACAGCGTCTTGACGATCTCGCCGCCGGGCAGCGGGACGAAGGTGTCGGCGTTGGCGGCGCCGGTGGACAGCAGCCCGAACGTCACGGCGGCCGCGCCGACCACACCGGCCAGCCGGGCCGTGTTCTTACGGTCGATCATGTATGTCATTCCTCGAAATCGATGGGTCGGTGGGCTCAGCCGATGCTGAACGGGGCACCGTAGAGCGTGGTCTTGGAGTAGTGGTCGCCGATGATCTCCACGACGGAGTACGAGCGGGCCTGCGCGTACCCGCCGCAGCCCTGGACCTCGATCTCGACGTCCTGGTACTCGACCGAGTAGACGCCCGCCTTCAGGATGTCCTTCTTCTCGATCTGCACGAACTTGACCTCGCCCGGCCCGATGTCGAGACCGACCGAGCCGCCGAGGCTGCCGCCGGACAGGTCGATGCCGCCGGAGATGCCCGCGGAGATGGCGTCGTCACCGATGGCCACCTGGCAGCCGATGATGTAGCCGGTGTTGAGCTGGGAGGCACCGTGGGTGGAGGAGTTGTTGGAGCCCTCCTTGCCCGCGGGACCGTTGTAGGGGCCGACCTCGCCCTCGGGGGTGGCGGTGACATCGGCGGTGACGGTGCCCGACACCCAGGCCACCCGGCCCGCGCCGTTGGCCGCCAGCGACGGCGAGATCACGGCGCGCTCGCCGGTGCGGGTGATGCTGACGCCGGGTCCGTCGCGCTGGCCGTCGGGCAGCGGGACGTGGGCGTCGGCGCCCGCGGTACCGGCGGCGAAACCACCGAATGCGATGGCGGCGGCCGCGGTGGCGCCCAGCGCACGCGCACCGTTGGAGCGGTTGATTCTCATACTTCCCCTCATCAGGTTCGAGCAAGATCGCCTCGAAGGCTCGCAGCGAAGCATTGCCCTGCCCGATGGCGCGCCGAGAACGGCGCGACGGCCCGCCGATGAAGGTCCAGGAACGGGAACCTTGCCGGTTCTTTGCGATGGTGTGACGGTGAAGGGGCGTGGCGTGGCCCTTCGCAGCCTGTGCGAACTTCGGTCAAGGGGACGCGATTTCGATGTTCCCTGGATAGTTGCTGCGCTACCGTTTCCGGCATGGACGACATCGAGTTGGATTTGCCGAGCGTCGCTTCTTCGCACACCGCGGGACGGATCCTGGAGATCGGCGCGGTCGGTCTGCGCAATCCCCTGCCCGTCGACGGTGAACGGACCCAGGCGTACGTGTCCACCGTCGACGGCACCACCCTGCGACTACCCGATTCGCTGCAGAACTGGGCGATGCAGACCCTGGCCGCGAACTACGACCTGCGCGCGACCGGCCTGCCGTCACTGTTCCCCTGCCGCTTCGAATTCGGCATCCGCAACGGCACCGCCTACGCCGTCCCCGTCGGCGCGCGCTCCCCCCGCCCCGGCACCGCGGAGACTCCGGCCTGAGAACCGTTCAGGCGGGCCGCAGGATGCGCAGCGCCGCCCGTTCGATCCGGTCGGCGATCTCCGAGTACGACTCATAACCCATCCCCGCCCGCACCAGCGCGCCGGCGTAGATGATCTCCAGCAGTTCGACGATCTCGTCGTCGGCCGCCGGACCGAGCGCGCGGACCAGCCGCGCGCGGATCTCGATACCGATGCGGGTGCGCAGGTGCTGGACATCCGGGTCGTGGCCGAGCAGCGCGCTGGTGACCGCGCCGGAGAGTTCCTGTTCGTCGGCCACCAGCAGTGCGATGTTGCGAAGCTCGGCGAGCACGCGCACGGTGGCGTCGGGGTCCTCGCTGACCGGCGAGGGCGAGGCCACCAGCCGCCGCCAGAAGATCTCGGCGACCAGGTGTTCCTTGGAGGAGAAGTAGGTGTAGGCGGTGGCCGTGGCCACGCCAGCCTCCGCCGCGACCAGCCGGATCGTCATGCCGGCGAAGCCATCGCGTGCCAGCACCTGCAGCGCGGCCCGGGTCAGCCGGTCGACGGTGTCGGCCTGTTTACCGCTGAGCCGCCGCCGGGTCGCTTCGACATTGATGGAATCGCTTTCGGACATGCGTCCGGATGGTACTCTGCCCGACCCCTGTCGCGGTGACCCACACCCGCGCGGCTACTTCTTCTTGCGTTCCTGCGCGACCACCTTGCCGACCGCGCCGTCGAATTTCGTCCCCGCGGGCCAGCCGACGTAATGACACAGGAACAGCGCGACCTCCCGCAACTGCTCCTCGGAGAGTTCCCCGTTGCGCAGGGCCGCGCCGATCTGGATCTCGGCGACATCGAGGTGCCCCTGCGCGGTCAGCGCGCCGAGCAGCAGCAGCCGCCGTTCGCGCACGGTCAGCGCTGGACGCGACCAGATCTCGCCGAAGAGGTGATCGGCGGTGACGGCGAAGTAGTCGCCGGGGCCGTCGCTGAACTCCCAGCCGTAGACCTCGCTCATCTTGTCCAGCCCGCGCTGCCGGGCCGCGTCGGGCGTGGAACCATCGGTGCTCATCGTGTCTCCTTGTCGAGGGCGGGTTCGGCCACGCCGAGTCCGGCGGCCAGGTCGGCGCGGGCCCGCCGGGCCAGCGGCAGGTCGACGCCGAGCCGGTCGCCGAGGTCGAGGGCGAGCGAGAGGTCCTTCTCGCCGAGGTCACGGACGTGGCCGAGGATGGGGAACCAGAAGTCGTCCGGGTCGACCGGTGCGGTGGTGTCGCGCAGCATGATCGCGCCCGGTCCGCCGGTGACCGCGTCGGAGTGGCGCACCACCTTGCCCAGCGCCGTCAGACTGAGCCCCGCCGCCTCGGCCAGCCGCTGCGCCTCGGTGGCGGCGGTGAACGAGATGAAGTGCAAGAGATTGCGCGCCAGCTTCATCCGCGTGCCGGCTCCCACGTCACCGGCGTGCACGACGAGATCGGCGAAGCACCCGAACGGCCCACGGACCCGCGCGACCGCCTCCGCGCTGCCGCCGACCATGACCGCCAGCCTGCCGCTGGTCGCCCCGGGCCCGCCCCCGCTGACCGGTGCGTCGACGAACTCCACTCCCCGCTGCGCGCACAGGGCCGCGAGTTCCTGGGCGGTCCGGTCGCTGATGGTCGAGTGCACCGCGATCACCGTGCCCGGCACCGCGCTTCGCAGAATCCCCGCCGGTCCGGTGACGACCTCGCGCACCTGGGCGTCGTCGATCACCGTCACGCAGATCACCCGCGCGTGCACCGCCAGCTCGGCCGGGTCGGCGGCCACCCGCGCGCCCGCCGCGGCGAACGGTTCGGTGGCCTCGGCCCGCACATCGCAGACGGTGAGCCCGTCCGGCCACTCCAGCAGCCGCTGCGCGATCGGCGCCCCCATATTGCCCAGGCCGATGAATCCGGCCGGGGCGCTGCCGGTCTCGTCGCTCATCGGATGATCTGCCCGCCGTCGACATTGAGGATCTGCCCGGTGACCCAGCTCGCCTCGTCGGAGAGCAGATACAGGCAGGCCCCGACGAGGTCCTGCGGCGTGCCCATCCGCTTGATCGGAATGCGGGAGACCATGTCCTTCACCAGGTTTCCCGGCGTGACGGTCTGGGTGGCCTCGGTATCGATCGGCCCTGGCGCGATGGCGTTGATCCGGATGCGGGACCCACCCAGCTCGGTGGCCAGCTGCTGGGTCAGCCCGTTGACCCCGATCTTGGCCAGCCCGTAGAAGCCCGAGTACAGCCACGCCGCCGTGGACGACTGGTTCACGATCGACCCGCCGCCCGCCGCGATCATCGGCTGCCACACCGCCCGCGTCACATTGAGCGCGCCGTCGAAGTTCACGCTCATGAACTTCTTGTAGTAGTCCCAGGGGACGGTGAGCAGCAGGTCCAGCTTCATCTCGCCGTAGATGGCGGCATTGTTGACCAAGTGGTGGATGGCGCCGAACTCGGCGACGGTGAACTCCGCCAGCGCGGCCGCCGAGTCCGGATCGGCCACATCGACGCGCCGGAAGACCGCGCTGCCGCCGTCGGCCACGATCTGCTTCGCGACGTCCTGCCCGCGTTCGGTATTCAGATCGGCGACAACGACATTCGCGCCTTCGGCGGCCAGCGCTTCGGCGTAGACCGCGCCGATGCCCTGTGCCGCGCCGGTGACGATCGCGGTGCGCCCGGTGAAACGTGCCATGGTGTTCAGCTCCTGCGTGATGGGGTGACGGTGGGTCAGGCGGGGGTGGCGATCACCTTGGTCTCGAGGTACTCCTCGAAACCGGCGACGCCCATCTCCCGGCCGATGCCGGATTGCTTGTAGCCGCCGAAGGGCGCGTCGGCGTGGTACCAGAGCCCGCCGTTGACGCTCATCGTCCCGGTGCGCACGCCCTCGACCACGGCCTTCACTCGGTCCGGGTCGGTGCCCCACACCGAACCCGAGAGTCCGTAGGGCGAGTCGTTGGCCTGCCGGATGGCGTCGGCGTCCCCGTCGTGGGCGATCACCACCAGCACCGGCCCGAAGATCTCCTCGCGCGCGACGGTCGCGGAATTGTCCAGGCCGCTGATCACCGTCGGCTCGACGAAGTACCCGCGATCCTGGCCCGCGGGCCTGCCGCCGCCGGTCTCCACGCGCCCGCCCTCGGCCTTCGCGAGCTCCACATACCGTTCCACCCGCGCGCGCTGCTGCGCGGAAACGACCGGCCCGCAGACGGTTCCGGGTTTGCGTGGGTCGTCCGCGGCCAGCCCGGCCATCGCGCTCGCCGCCGCGGCGACGGCGAGGTCGTAGGACTCGCGCGGCACCAGCAGCCGGGTGGTCAGCGCGCAGCCCTGCCCGGCGTGCACCGCCACGGTGAACGCGGTGTAGCTCGCGGCGGCGGCGATATCGGCATCGTCGAGCACGATCGCCGCGGACTTGCCGCCCAGTTCCAGGAAGGTACGTTTCAGCGTGGCCGCCGCGCCTTCCATCACCGACCGGCCGGTGCGGGTGGAGCCGGTGAAGGTGATCATGTCGACGCGCGGATCGGTGACCAGCTGCGCGCCGAGCGCGTGATCCGACGAGGTGACGATATTGAGCACCCCGGGCGGGAAATCGGTGTGCTCGGCGATGAGCGGGCCGAGCACCGCCGCGCACCACGGCGTATCCGGCGCGGGCTTGAGCACCACGGTGTTCCCCGCGGCCAGCGCGGGCCCGATCTTGGCCAGATTGATCTGGTGCGGGAAGTTCCACGGCGTGATCGCGCCGACCACACCGACCGCCTCGCGCCGGATCACCCGCCTGCTCGCCACTCCCATCAGGTCCCTGGTGCCGAGATCGGTTTCCCACTCGTAGCTTTCGGCCAGGTCGGCCGCGAAGGACAGATCCGCGATCGGCCCCTCGAGCTGCGGTCCGCTGGTGAGCATGACCGGGGCGCCGACCTCGGCGACGGTGAGCTCGCGCAGCGGTTCCAGGTGCGCGGTCATCACCTCGCGCAACTGGCGCAGGCAGCGGGCCCGCAGGGCCGGGTCGCGCGACCACTCCGTCTCGTCGAAGGCGGTGCGGGCCGCGGCGATGGCGGCGTCCATGTCGGCGGGTGAGGCGTCGGCGGCGTAGCCGAGCACCTCCTCGGTGGCGGGGTCGACGGTCGGGAAGACGCCGGACCCACCCGGGATCAGCGTGCCGCCGATCAGCAGGGGCGTGCCGCCGGCGGGGACGAGGCCGTTCATAGCAAGACTCCGATACGGTGTCTGGACAGGTGTACGGAATATAGACCATGGTGGCCGCCTTTGTCTGTACATATGACTGTAGTAGCATCCGGACACATGTCCGAAAACGCGCCGACCGACATCGAAGCGACCCGGCGACGGCTGACCGAGAAGCAGGCCGACACCGTCGACCGGCTCACCGTCGCGGCGGTGCGGGTGCTCGCGCGGGAGGGCTACTCGGGCACCACGATCCGGCTCGTCGCCACCGAGGCGGGGGTCGGCACCGCCACCGCCTACACCTATTTCTCCTCCAAGGAGCACCTCATCTCGGAGGTGTACTGGCGGCGCCTGGCCGCCCTGCCCACCCCGGCCGAGAGTGGCGAGGACCCGGCCACCCGCGTGGTCGCCGTGCTGCGCGAGGTCTCGATGCTGGTGGCCGACGAACCGGCACTGGCAGGCGCGGTGAGCAGCGCGCTGCTCGGCGACGACCCCGATGTGCGGCATCTGCGACTGCGCATCGGCAAGGAGATCCGCCGCAGGCTCGGCGACGCGCTCGGCGCCCCCGACCCCGAGCGCCTGGCCGCGCTCGAATTGCTGTACTCCGGCGCCCTGCTCCAGGGCGGCATGGGCCTGCTCTCCTACGCCCAGGTCGCCGACCTGCTCGCCACCTGCGCGCGCCGATTGCTGGCCGATCCGGTCACCGGGGGCTGACCGCGCGAACCTTGTCGCGGACCGATAACCGTAGTACCGTCCAGACACATGTCCATAACGTGTCTGGACAGTATTCCGGGAAGGATCTCCCCATGACGCTGGTCGAACCTCGGCGCGTGTCCGGCGGCGCGGACGAACACGGGCACCTCGACGAATTCCGCACCGATCCGATCGCGCTGATGCGCCGTGTACGCGCGGAATGCGGCGATGTCGGCACCTTCGAACTCGCGGGCCGCGATGTGGTGCTGCTCTCCGGCGCCGAAGCCAACGAGTTCTTCTTCCGGGCCGGTGACGACGACCTGGACCAGGGCGCCGCCTACCCGTTCATGAAGCCGATCTTCGGCGAGGGCGTGGTGTTCGACGCGCCCCCGGAGCGCCGCAAGGAGATGCTGCACAACCAGGCCCTGCGCGCCGACCACATGCGCGGGCACGCGGGCACCATCGCCGCCGAGGTCGACCGGATGGTGGCGGGCTGGGCCGACGCTGGCGAGATCGACCTGCTCGAGTTCTTCGCCGAACTGACCATCTATACCTCCTCGGCCTGCCTGATCGGCCGCAAGTTCCGCGAGCAGCTCGACGGCCGCTTCGCGCACCTGTATCACGAGCTCGAGCAGGGCACCGACGCGCTGGCCTACGTCGACCCCTACGCGCCCATCGAGAGTTTCACCCGCCGCGATGCCGCGCGGGCGGCCCTGGTCGAGCTGGTGCAGGCGATCATGGACCAGCGCATCGCGAATCCCCCTGCGGGAAAAGATGATCGGGACATGCTCGACGTGCTGGTGTCGATCACCGACGAGCACGGCGCACTGCGTTTCTCGGCCAGCGAGATCACCGGCATCTTCATCTCCATGATGTTCGCCGGCCACCACACCACCTCCGGGACCGCCGCCTGGACGATCATCGAACTGCTGCGTCATCCCGAGACGCTGGCCGGGGTGGTGAGCGAACTCGACGAGCTCTACGCCGACGGCGCCGACGTGAGTCATCATGCGCTGCGCCAGATCCCGAAGCTGGAGGCCGCGCTCAAGGAGACCCTGCGCCTGCATCCGCCATTGATCGTGCTGATGCGGGTGGCGCGCGGTGAATTCGAGGTGTGCGGGCACCGCATCGCCCCCGGCGACATGGTCGCGGCCACGCCCGCGGTCTCGAACCGCATCCCCGAGGACTTCCCGAATCCGGACGCCTTCGATCCTGCCCGCTATCTCGATCCGCGCCAGGACGACATCGTCAACCGCTGGACCTGGATCCCCTTCGGCGCGGGCAGGCACCGCTGTGTCGGCGCCCCGTTCGCGCTCATGCAGCTCAAGGCGATCTTCTCGATCCTGCTGCGGGACTGGGAGTTCGAGCTGGCGCAACCGCCGCAGACCTACCGCAACGATCATTCCAAGATGGTGGTGCAGCTCGAGCAACCGTGCCGGGTGCGCTACCGCCGCAGGCAGCGCTGAGCGCGGCGAGGAGACCGGCCGTGATCCCTCCCGGATTCGATTTCACCGACCCGGCCCTGTGGGCCACCCGCAATCCCGTGCGCGAGTTCGCCGAACTGCGCCGCACCGCCCCGGTGTGGTGGAACGCCCAGACCGATGAGCGGTCCGGCGGCTTCCGCGACGGCGGCTACTGGGTGGTCTCCACCCATGAGGACATCAAGACCGTCTCGCGCAATGCCGAACTGTTCTCCTCCCAGCGCAAGGGCTCGGTCATCCGGCTGCCCGGCGAGGTGACCCCCGAGCAGATCGAACTCACCGGCGCGCTGCTGCTGAACATGGACCCGCCCAGACACACCAAGATCCGGCGGATCATCTCCCAGGGCTTCACGCCGCGCGCGGTCGAGGGGTTGCGCGCGGCGCTGGCCGAACGGGCGGCGGCGATCGTGCGCTCCGCCGCGGAAACCGGCGGGGGCGACTTCGTCGAGCAGGTCGCCTGTGAACTGCCGCTGCAAGCCATCGCCGAACTGCTCGGCGTCCCGCAGGAAGACCGGCGCAAGCTGTTCGACTGGTCCAACCAGATGCTCAACTACGACGACCCCGAATACGGCGACGCCACCACCACCGACGCCTCCACCCTGGCCTCCGCGGAGTTGCTCGGCTACGCCTGGAACCTGGCCGAACAGCGGCGCGCGGAACCCACCGGCGACATCGTCAGCAAGCTCGTGCACGCCGACCTGGACGGCGAGGCACTGGGCTCCGACGAGTTCGGCTTCTTCGTCATCCTGCTGGCGGTGGCGGGCAACGAGACCACCCGCAACGCGATCACCCACGGCATGAAGGCCTTCGTCGACCATCCGGACCAGTGGGAGCTCTACCGGCGGGAGCGGCCGCGCACCGCGCCCGACGAGATCGTCCGCTGGGCCACCCCGGTGACGGTCTTCCAGCGCACCGCCACCGCTGACACCGAACTCGGCGGACAACACATCCGCGCCGGTCAGCGCCTCGGCTTGTTCTACAGCTCGGCCAATTTCGACGAGGCCGCCTTCGACGACCCGTTCCGCTTCGACATCCTGCGCGACCCCAATCCGCACCTGGGTTTCGGCGGGACCGGCGCGCACTTCTGTGTCGGCGCGAACCTGGCCCGGCTCGAGATCGACCTGATCTTGCAGGCCGTGGCCGAGGTGATGCCGGATCTGACCCAGCTCGCCGAGCCACAGCGGCTACGGTCGGGCTGGATCAACGGCATCAAGCACTGGCAGGTCGACTACGCGAGCGGAACGGGGTCCTGATGCGGATTGCGCTGCTGTCCTATCGGAGCAAGGCGCACTGTGGTGGTCAAGGCGTGTACGTCCGGTATCTGAGTCAGGGTCTGGCCGAACTCGGTCACCGGGTGGAGGTGTTCTCCGGCCAGCCCTATCCCGAGGACCTGGACCCGCGCGTGCGCCTGACCGAGGTGCCGAGCCTGGACCTCTACCGCGACGAGGACCCCTTCCGCACCCCGCACCCCCGCGAACTGCGCGACCGGATCGACCTGCTGGAACTGGCCACCATGTGGACGGCCGGGTTCCCGGAACCGCGCACCTTCAGCCTGCGCGTGGCCCGGCTGCTGGCCTCGCGGACCGCCGATTTCGATGTGGTGCACGACAATCAGTGTCTCGGTTCCGGCCTGCTCGACATCGCCCGCGCGCTGCCGCTGGTGGCGACGGTGCATCATCCGATCACCCGCGACCGCGCGGTGGACCTCGCCGCCGCGCCCTGGCGGCGCAAGCTGTTCGTGCGGCGCTGGTACGGATTCCTCGGCATGCAGCAGCGGGTGGCGCGACGGATTCCCGAACTGATCACGGTGTCGGCGTCCTCGGCCGCCGATATCGCCACCGACTTCGGGGTGGAACCCGCACGGCTGCACACTGTTCCGCTCGGCGTCGACACGACCCTTTTCCGGCCACGCGAGACTCCGCGTGTGCGCGGCCGGATCGTCGCGGTCGCCAGCGCGGACAAACCGCTCAAGGGAATCGCGCACCTGCTCCATGCCGTTGCCCGGCTGCGCACAGCACACGAGGTCGAGTTGCGGCTGGTCGCCAGGCTGGAACCCAACGGACCCACCGAGAAGCTGATCGCCGAGCTGGGCCTGGCCGACATCGTCACGCCGGTGAGCGGGCTCAGCGACGACCAGCTCGCCGACCTGCTCGCCTCGGCCGAGATCGCCTGTATCCCTTCGCTGTACGAGGGGTTCTCGCTGCCCGCCGTGGAGGCCATGGCCAGCGGGACACCGCTGGTCGCGAGCCGGGCCGGCGCGCTGCCCGAGGTGGTCGGTGACTGCGCCCGGCTGGTCACACCCGGTGACGTGCCCGCGCTGACCGACGTCCTTGGCGGACTGCTCGGCGACGCCACCGAGCGCGAGCGGCTGAGCACGGCAGGCCGGGCACGGGCGCTGGCGCTGTACAGCTGGCCCGCCGTCGCCGCGCAGACCGTCGCCGTCTACGACCGGGCCATCGCCGCCCACCACCGGCCCGGCCCGGTGATCCCGCCCGCCGACTCCCAGGAGGCTCCGTGCTGACCGTCGATTTCGACCATCTGGGCGTCGGCCCCGGTTCCCGCGTGATCGATGTGGGCTGCGGCGCGGGCAGGCATTCCTTCGCGGCCTACCGGCGCGGTGCCGATATCGTCGCCTTCGATCAGAACGCCGACGACCTCGCCGAGGTCGCGGTGATGTTCGAGGCCATGGCCGCCGAGGGCCAGGCCCCGGACTACGCCAAGGCCGAGACGGTGCGCGGGGACGCACTCGACCTGCCGTACGGTGACGGCGAATTCGATGTGGTCATCGCCTCGGAGATCCTCGAGCACGTCCCGCACGACGAGCAGGCCATCGCCGAGCTGGTACGAGTGCTGAGACCCGGTGGCGCGCTGGCGGTCACGGTCCCGCGCTGGCTGCCGGAACGGATCTGCTGGGCACTCTCGGACGAGTACCACGCCAACGAAGGCGGGCACGTGCGCATCTACCGCGCCGACGCACTGCGCGCCGCCATCACCGCACGCGGTCTGCGCTACCGCGATCAGGACTTCGCCCACGCCCTGCACTCGCCGTACTGGTGGCTCAAGTGCGCGGTCGGTGTCCGCGACGACGACCATCCCCTGGTCCGCGCCTATCACCGGATGCTGGTGTGGGACATGATGTCCGCGCCCGCGCTCACCCGCACGGCCGAACGCCTGCTCAATCCCCTGATCGGCAAGTCCGTCGCCCTCTACTTCACCAAGCCGGTGGTATCCGCCGATGCCCGCTGAGCCGCCCCGCTCGCCGCGGCTGCCCGAGGTGCCCGGCGTCCTGTCGGCGCGCGCGATCCGGCGCACCGGCGAATCCATCGCCGCCGCACAGGAACCCGACGGCGCGCTGCCCTGGTTCACCGGCGGGCACACCGACCCGTGGGACCACATCGAATCGGCCATGGCGCTGACCGTCACCGGTCACCGGGACGCCGCCCGCGCGGCCTACATCTGGTCGGCCAAGACCCAGCGCGACGACGGCTCGTGGCCGACACAGTTTCGCGCGGGCGCGATCGAGAACCACGACGCCGACACCAATTTCTGCGCCTACCTCGCCACCGGTGTCCTGCACGCACTCACCGTCACCGGCGACCACGATTTCGCCGCCGAACTGTGGCCGACGGTGCGCGCGGGCATCGACTTCGTGCTCGGATGGCAGACCGCGCGCGGGGAGATCCACTGGTCGGCCGGTGAATCCGGGTCCAGCGGCGAAGCCCTGCTGACCGGCAGCTCCAGCATCTTCCACAGTCTCGGCTGCGCGGTGACCCTGGCCGAGCTCGTCGGTGATCCCCGCCCGGACTGGGCGGCGGCCCGGGCCAGGCTCGGCGACGCCTTGCGGCATCATCCCGAGGCGTTCCTGGACAAGAGCCGCTACTCGATGGACTGGTACTACCCGGTGCTCGGTGGCGCGGTGCGCGGCGCGGCCGCTCACGACCGGCTCGCCCAGCGGTGGGACGAGTTCGTGGTGCCCGAGCTGGGCATCCGCTGTGTGTCCGATGCCCCGTGGGTGACCGGCGCGGAGACCTGTGAACTGGTCCTGGCCCTGGACGCGATCGGCGACACCGCCAACGCGACCAGGCTGTTCGGCGCCATGCAGCACCTGCGCGAAGACGACGGGTCCTATTGGACCGGACTGGTTTTCACCGACGGCGAACGCTGGCCGGTCGAACGCACCACCTGGACCGCGGCGGCCGTCGTCCTCGCCGCCGACGCGCTCTCGCGCACGACCCCGGGCAACGGCATCTTCCGCGACACCCGCTGAGCGGTCAGCCGCAGCCCGCGTTGCGGCGCAGAATCCGCAACGACCCGGTGACCGAGATTTCGCGGAACTTGCCACTGTCGAGTGCGCGACGATAGATATGGAAGGGCGGACGACCACCGTCGGCGGGATCGGGGAACACATCATGAATGGCGAGCAGGCCCCCACCGGCGATCCAGTGCACCCAGTTGTCGTAGTCGCGCTGGGCCGCCTCCTCGGTGTGGCCGCCGTCGATGAACAGCATGCGGATCGGTGTGCGCCAGATACGCGCGGCGGCCGAGGAGGAGCCGACGATCGCGGTGACGGTATCGGTGAGGCCCGCGCGAATCATGGTGCGCCGGAAGGCCGTCACGGTGTCGAAGGCACCGGTCTCCGGGTCGACCAGGGAGGCGTCGTGGTATTCCCAGCCCGGCTGGTGCTCCTCGGAACCCCGGTGGTGGTCGACGGTGACCACGGCCGCGCCGGTCTCCCGCGCGGCGGCGGCCAGGTACACCGTCGACTTCCCGCAGTACGTCCCGATCTCCACGATGACGCCGTCCCCGGCATGGTCCCGGGCCGCCGCATAGAGAGCACGCCCCTCCTCGGCAGGCATGAACCCGGTGACCTGCTCGGCGAACGCGAACAGTTCCCCGGCCGAGATCTCGTCCACAGCACCCATGCGGTGACGCTAGCACACCATCTGGAATACAATCCGGACTACTGTCCAGAAATAAGGAGAGCAGCATGAAGACCCGCCTGAACTGCCCGTGCGGCGAGCAGATCCGTGGCACCGACGAGGAGAATCTCATCGCGCTGACCCAGGAGCATCTGGCCGCCAACCATCCCGGCCACGACTACACCCCCGACGAGATCCTCTTCATCGCCTACTGAGCTACTTGGCGGGCAGCGTGTTCTGCAGCCCGCCGACCTCGGTGATCTGCCAGCCCGCGGCCCGGTCGATGGTCAGCGCGTAGGCGACCGTGGCGCGGGTGCCCTCGGGTGTCTGCGCGCTGGTGGAGACGACGTCGAGATAGGCGTTCACCCGGTAGACGCCACCGGATTCCGAGACCACCGCCGCCGAGAGCGGGGTGGCGGTGGAGGTCCATTGCAGCGGGAGCAGGATCTGCTCCAATTGCGGTGCGGTGGCGTCGAACTTGGCCGCGAGCTGCCCGGTGGTGCCGGTTTTGAGCCTGCCCAGCCAGGTGGGCACCTCGCGATAGTCGATGGTGGAGGCGCCCACGGCGTAGTCGGTGGCGAGCTGGGTGACGTGCCGGTCGTCGGCGGCCCTGGCGTCGCGTTCGGCGAGGCCCTCAGCGGCCGTGTGATACAGCCAGGCGAAGGTGACGGTGGCGATCGTGAGCGCGACGAGCGCGACGGCGCCCAGCACGGTCGAGAGCCGCACGGAGACGGTGCGCGGGGAGGGTGTGGCTTCGGGCATGGGCGTTCCTCGGTGGGTCTATTTGATGCCGAGACGGAAGTGCACGGTGCCTTCGGCGTCGACGTTCTGCAGGGCTTGGCTGATGAGCGCGCTGATGTCGATGACCGGCGTCCGGTGCACCGCGTCGGCGACCACCGGCCCCAGTACCTGTTCCAGGGGTGCCAGGCTCGGGCCGATCTCGGTGATCAGCGCGGTGAGCCGGTCCAGGAACGGCACCAGACCGTCACCGGTGAAGTAGTCGTCCAGTGGTCTGCTCTCGACCAGGGCCGAACCGGATTCGACGATGGCGCTCAGGGTCACACCGAACTCGCCGAAGTTCGGGCCCGCCGATCCCAGGGACGGCCCGAGCCAGGCCATGTCGCCGCCGAGCGCCTGCACGTCGGCGAGGAGTCGGCGGATCGTGGCGGTGCGGCTGAGCAGCGTGGCCGCGAGCAGGGTCGTGGAGCGTTGTAGCGTGCCCACGGCGGCTTCGGTGCCGGTGAGCGCCTGGTCGACGGTGCCGACCAGACGCGAGATGGCCCCGGGGTCGAGCTGGTCGAGCAGCGTCACCAGCCGGGCCGACAGCGCCGTCACGGTCATCGGGAGCTCGACCCGGTCGGCCGGAATCACCTGGCCGTCCTCGAGATACGGGCCGTCGCCGGATGCCGGGGCGAAGGCGACATAGGGTTCGCCGAGGGCGGAGAGCTGTTCGATGCGGACCGTGCCGGACAGCGGGATGCGGTGTCGGTCGTCGATGCGCAGCCGCACCCGCACCCCGTCGGCCTGCCTGCGTACCGTCTCGACCTGCCCGACCCGGACGCCTGCCAGCAGCACCGGCGCATTCGGGCCGAGCCCGCCCGTCTCGTCCAGCGCCAGTTCGGCGGTGCGGTAGCCGATGCGCGGGTCGAGCCGCAGCACTCCGAGCGACATGTAGCCCACGCCGAAGACCAGCACCGCCGCGATGGCGGCCAGTGACACCGTGGTCCGCGGGTTCATCGCACCAGCCCGATCATCCGCAGGGTGTCGACGATGCGCGCGCTGCGCTCGTCCGGCGTGAGCGTGGGCGCGACGGTGACCTCGACCAGGTCGATCTTCGGTCCGTGCGTGGCGAACGGCACCAGATCCGTGTCGATGAACTCCCGCAGCGCCTTCAGGTTCGATGGCGCGGTCGTGTCGAGCGGGCTGCGGCCCAGCAGCATGGGGACCAGCGCGCGGGTGGTGTCCTCGAGCGAGGACAGCAGCGGCCCCAGCCATTGCGCGCTCGGCGCGACCGGGCCGAGCGCGGTGAGCACGAAGATGACGCCGATCTGCGCGTTCACCGCGTCGGTGGTGTGCTCGACGCCGTACGGGGTGAGCAGCTCGTCGAGGATCGGCACATTGTGCTGGAGCCCGTCTTCGACGGTGGCTTCCATGCCGTCGAGCAGCGCGTCGACGGAGTCCAGATGGGTGCCGAGGTCGATCGTGTCGCCGCGCAGCACCTCGGCGATGCGGGCGGTGTCGCGGGGGTCCGCCGGGAAGACGCCGTTCATGGTGCGCACGATGTGCTGGAAGTCGCCCACCGCGCCGCTGCCGACGAAGGTGGACAGCCCGGCGAGGATGTCTTCGATCGGCGGCGCCTGGGTGGTGTCGGTGAGCGGGATGGTCGCGCCCGGAGCGAGTTCCGGTGTCGCCGTGGCTGGTTCTGCGAGGGCGATGTGCACGTCACCGAGCGGGGTCTCCTGGCGGAGGGTGGCTGTGGTGCCCTGCCGCAGCCGCACCGAACGGTCGATGACGACCTCCGCCACGGCGTATCCGCGGCGTGCCTCCTGGTCCGCGGTGGCGGTGACCGGGTCCACCAGGGTGACCCCCGTCAGACTGCCGACCCGTACGCCCGAGGCGATCACCTTCGCGCCCTGCGGCAGATTCAGCACATTCGCGAATTCGATGCGCAGCGGATAGGTCGCCCCGGACATCCCGGCGCCGGGCAGATCGTCCGGACCGAACCCGCACCCGGCGAGCACCCCGACCAGCAACAGCGACACGACCGTCCGCACCGCACGCCCACCACCTGCACGACCGCAACGGCCCGCGTCCCGCCGGGCGGCCGCGAGGACCGTCGTCACGACCCACCTCATCGGGCACTCACCCCCGCCAGTAGTGCGGGCAGGGCCGGGATCGTCGCCACACCGCCGTCCGACAGTTCGCAGCGTTCCCCCGTGACGGCGGCCAGTGCGGCACAGAACCGCTCGGTGTCCTGCTGTGCCAGAGCCAGCCTCGGCGGTGCGTAGCCGAGAGTGACGGTGCCGCTGACCGGATCGACGGCCCCGGCCAGGCCGGTGGCGACGGTCGGGGTCATCGCGATCACCTCCGCGAGCGAGGCGACGCCCGCCTCGATCAGGCGCGGCAGATCGGGCACGCTGTTCACCGCGCGCAGGGCCGGCCCGCCGAACATCAGGATCACGTCGTTGAGCTGGGGCAGCAGATCCGAGAGCGTGTCGACGATCTCGACGATCGGCGGGAAGGCGATGGTGACGATGTCCTCGAAGGTCTGCGGCAAGCCGCTCACGGTGGTCTCCACCTGCCCCCAGCCGCCGCGGGCACGCTGGGCCAGGGCGGCGAGGGCGTCGAGGAGTTCTCCGAGATGGCCGATGGCGGCATCGGGCGCGTCCAGGGCCCGGCTCAGGGCCAGGATGATGTCGTTGACCTGGCCGCCGGTACCCGCCGTGGCCCGGTCGATGGCGGCGATCCCGGCACCGAGCCCGGTGGCGTCCGTGCCGTTGAGCTGGTCGGCCAGCCGGGCGAGCGCGTCGAAGGTCTGCGAAAGGCTCTTGGGTGTCAGGGTTCTGGTGATACAGGTCCCCGGATTCCAGCCGGGGCCGTCGGGTTCGGCGCCGATCAGGGCGAGGCGCCGGTCGGCGACCAGGGTGTCGCTCACCGTCACCGCGCCGACATCGGGCGGCAGCGCACGGTCGGCGCGGACGGTGAATTCGACATGGGCGGTAGCCCCGGCGACCCGGATTCCGGTGACCCGGCCGACCTGCACACCCAGCACCGTCACCGCGCTGCCCTCGTACAAGCCGATGGCGTCGGGCATCTCGGCGCAGTACGCCCGTGTGGGCGGCTCCGGCCTGCTCAGCCGCAGCCCCAGCGCACCGGCCAGCACCAGCGTGACGACCACCGCCACCGACATGACCCCGCGCGAGGCCAGTACCGCCGTCCCCATCAGCACCCACCTCCGGGCAGCGGCACGCACAGGGCGGGCACCTCGATCGTCGCGCCGGACCGGTCGATCCGGACCCCGCCCTCGGCGGGCAGCAGCGGAAGCAGTCTCTGCTCGAGCGCGCGCACGGCGTCCAGCAGCGAGCCGAGCCTGCCGCCGAGGTCTTCCAGGGTGGGGATGGCCTCGGCCAGCGGTCGCGCGCGCTGTTTCAGCGACTCGTCCCAGGCCACGCCCAGCGGTGTGAGATCACGCAGCACCACCGCCAGATCGCGCAGTGAATCGGCGACCTGCGCCTTGTTGGTCTGGATGATCTGCTCGAGCGTGCCCAGGGTGACGATCAGGTTCGCCAGCACCTGGGCGTTGGCCGCCAGCGCCGTGAGGTACTCGTCGGCCAACGCGAGTGTGCGCGAGATGTCGGCGCTCTGCCGGTCCAGGATGGTCACCAGGTCACCGGCGGCGCGCACGGCCGAGCGCACGGCGTCCGGGCTGCGGTCCAGCGCGGCCGACAGGGCGGCCAGGTCCCGCCGGAACACCGTCCCGTCGATGCGCCGGACCGGGTCCACCGCGTCCTGGAACGCCTGGGTCAGGTTGTAGGGCACGATCACCCGCTCGCGGGGAATCACCTTCTCGCCCAAGGGTTCGGCGCCCGCGGGGAGCACGGCGACGTAGTAGCCACCGACGAAGGTCAGCATCCGGATGTCGAGAGTGGTCGCGTCACCGAGGAACGCCTCGGCCGACACGGTGAATTCCATCCGCACCCGGTCGGCCAGCAGCGTCAGCGACCGCACCTTGCCGACGGGGATTCCCGCCAGCCGCACATCGTCACCGGGGCGGACCGATCCGGCCTGGCTCAGTTCGGCGACATAAGTGTGTTGCGCGGAGGTCCCGGTGACGTACACGACGCCGATCGCCACCAGCAGCAGCACGGCGGCGCAGATTCCGCCTATCCCCCAGCGTATTTCGGCGGCGCGCGGATCGCCGCTCCGGATCATCGGTGACACAGCACGACCCCCTGTCCGGCGATGAGCACCTGCAGTGGCGCGGGCGCGACGGCGGCGCCCTGGGAACAGGTGAGGTCCGGTCCGCTCGCCGGGACGGCGCGACTCATGGCCCGGACGAGACCCGGCAGCCGGTCGAAGGCCACCACCGCCTCGGCGGGGTCCGGAAACGCTTGGCGCAGTGCGGCATCGAGGTCGCGTCCGGGCGTGCCGGTCACGCCGAACACGGTGAGCATGCTGCGCAGGGGTTTCAGCACGTCGGGGATGCCGTTCGCGAAATCGACCAGGCCGGGCAGCTTCTCGGTGATGGTGATGAACAGGTTGGTCAGATTGGTGAGCAGCCGCATGGCATTACCCGACCTGCCTCCGAGCTGCCCGGCGACCTGGGCGAGATTGCCCGCCAGGGCCGACAGCACCGCCTGCCGGTCGGTGGCGTAGCGGCTGAGCGTGTCGATGGCGCTCAGTGCCTGGCCCACGCCGGAGCCGTCACCCTGGATCACGGCGAGCAGGCTGGTGGCGAAGCGGTTGAGGTCATCGGGCGAGAGTTCGGCCAGCACGGGCTGTAATCCCTTGAACAGCCGGGTGATATCGAAGTCCGGCACCGTCTCCTCCGTGCCGAAGACCGTCACCGGATCACGCCGACCGGCGGGCTGCTCGGGCTGCTGGACTTCCAGATACCGGAAGCCGGTGAGGTTCTGGTAGCGCAGGGCGATCCTGCTGTTCGCGAACAGCGTCCGGTCCCGGCTCACGGTGAACCGCACGCGGGCCAGCGCGCCGTCGAGTTCGACCGAGACCACCTTGCCGACCTGCACCCCGTACAACCGCACGTCGTCGCCGTCGCGCAGTCCGTTGGCATCGGTGAAAAGCGCTGTGTAGGTATCGGTCTCACCCTCGACGGGTCGTTCGATGATCCGCAGCACCCCGGCCAGGGCCACGCCGGTCAGCACCAGGGCCAGCGTCACGCGCAGCAGCAGTGATCCGGTCCGCATCAGCGTCCACCCGCCTCGAGCAGTGCGCCCAGCGGCCCCGCCAGCGCGGGCACACCGTCGAGGGTCACCCCCGCGCGCAAGACGGGGCCGTCGGGGGTGTCGGCGAAGGCCGCGTCGAGCCGGGTGAGCAGGTCGGCCAGCTCCCCCGTGGAGCGTCGCGGGTCGCTCACCGAGCCGGCGACGCGGTCGAGAACCAGGCCGATCATGGGCAGGATGCCGCCGAAATACAGCCGGGAGGTGCTGAGCAGCCGGGTCACCGTGGGCAGCAGCTGGTACTGGATGCCGGCGAACATGGCGCCGAACCGGGTGAGCTGGTCGGGGACGCTCAGGTACTCGTTGGTGTATTCGGCGTTGAGCAGCGTGAGGCTGCCGGTGAGCATCGGCGGCAGGCCGGTCAGCGCGGAACTCCACTGCCCGAACAGGAACGAGGGCGCCAGCCGCCGGGTCTCGGTGTAGGAGCGGGCGGTGCTGCCGATCGCCTCGAACAGCGGGGTGAAGGCGGTGAGGTCGCGGGAGACGGTGCTCAGCAGGGCGGCCAGGCGCGGGGTCAGCACCTCCTCGGTGAGCGCGCCGGTGGCGGTGAGCAGCGCCGAGAGGGTGGCGTCGTGTACCCGTTCGCCTGGACCGGTGAGGTCGACGACCGTTCCGTCGCGCAGCGCCGCCCCGCCCGTGCCCGCGTGTAGTTCGACCGCGCTGATGCCGAACAGATTGCCGGGCGCGTAGTCCAACGCCACCGCGTCGGTGAGGCCGAACAGCTGGGAACCGCTCAGCGCCAACGTGATCCGCTGCCTGCCCACTCCGGCGGCAGCGATCGTCTCGACCGTTCCGACCCGGACGCCGTCGAGGCGGACGTGGGTCCCCGGCTCGATCCCGGCCCCGACCGCACCGACCAGCAGCGCGACCCGGATCTCGTCGCCGGGACCACCCTCGGGCAGCGCCCGCCAGCCGAACACACCGAGCAGGGCGAGGACCAGGGTCAGCGCGCCGAGCAGGCGGGCACGCGCGGGACCGACCTCGGTCCCCGGCAGGGCATAGGCAGGCATGGCATCACCCGGTGAATGTGACGGGAGACCGGAATCCCCACAGTGCGATGGTGGCGAGCATGTCCAGGGCGATGATGGCGACCAGGCTGGCGCGGATGGCCCGCCCCGACCCGATGCCGACCCCTTCCGGCCCGCCGGTGGCGAAATAGCCCTGATAGCAGTGGATCAGCACGACCGCGATCGCGAACACCGTCACCTTGACGACGGCGGCGAACACATCCCAGCCGACCACGAACTGGTCGAAGTAGTGGTTGTAGGTGCCGGTCGGGGTGCCGTGGATCGTGGTCACCACGAACGCGCAGGAGAAGTAGCTCAGGATCAGCGCGACGACGAATGCCGGTGCCACCGCGACGATTCCGGCGATCACCCGGGTGGTCACCACGAAGGGCACCGAGCGGATGCCCAACGACTCGATGGCGTCGATCTCCTCGGAGATGCGCATGGAGCCGATCTCGGCGGTCATCCGGCAGCCGGCCTGCGCGGCGAAGCCGATCCCGGCCGCGATCGGCGCCAGCTCCCTGGTCACCCCGAAGGCCGAGACGAGTCCGCTGAGCTGGCCGAGCGAGAGCAGGTTCAGCGCGCTGAACGCCTCGATCCCGATGGAGGCGCCCATGGCCGCGCCGAGCAGCAGCATCAGCGGCACCACCCCGCCGCCGATGATCACCGACCCGCGCCCCCAGGTCATGTCGGTGATCGTGGTGATCGTCTGCTTGCGGTAGTGCGCCAGCGTGTACGGCACCGAGGACAGCACCTGCCAGACGAAGCCGACCACGAACCCGATCGACTCCACCGGCCCCAGCCCGCGCCGCCACACCCCGCCCGCGGCCGTCATCAGGCCATCCGCACCGGGAAGAACATCGTGACCACCTGCGTGATCACGGTGTTGAGCACCACCGCCGCGGCGATCGACATCACCACCGCGGCATTGACCCCGTCGGCGACCCCGCGCGGACCACCGCCGGCCTCCAGCCCGCGCTGACAGGCGATGACCACCACCAGGAACCCGAAGATGACGGATTTCACCAGCGCGACCCACACATCCAGCGGCGTGGTGAACGCCCCGAACGACTGCCAGTAGCTGCCCGGCGTCACATCCAGCGCCGAGACCGCCACCGCGAAGCCCGAACCGATCCCGACCACGATGATCACGACAGTGAGCACCGGCGCGACCAGCATCATCGCCGCGATGCGCGGCACCACCAGCCTGCGCACCGGGTCAACCCCCATCACCCGCAGGGCGTCGATCTCCTCACGGATGGTCCTGGCGCCCAGATCGGCGGCGACGGCGGCGGCCCCGGCCCCGCCGAGCAGCATGGCGGTCGCCATCGGCGCGCCCTGCTTGATCACCCCGAGCCCGCCCGCCGCGCCGATCATCGAATCGGCGCCGAGCTCGGAGACGATATTGCCGACCTGCGCGGACACGATGACCCCGAACGGAACGGCCATCAGCACACTCGGCACGGCGGTGACGCGCAACAGGAACCAGGCCTGGGTCAGGGTCTCACCGAGCGGGAAACGCAGCCGCAGCGCGTCGACGGTGCCGAGGTGGAACGCCGCGGCACCCATCCGGATGGCGCGTCCCAGCGTCGCGACACTCGACAGCACGGTCTCGGAGAAATTGCGCCGGAGCAGCTGCCCCGCGCCCTCCGGTGCGGCCGTGACCTCGCCGTCTACCCCTGCCATGCGAGGGACCGTACCATATGATTTAGAACACATTCCAGACACTGGTCCAGATAATTGACCAGTGGGCTCTGACCAGCTCAGAGGCCGGTCGAGCCCCCTTTCCAGGCCGAAAGCGTTGTACCGAACCGGCGTCGGTGGTACCGTCCAGACACATGTCCAGCTACGTGTCTCACAGCGGGTCGAACACCTCGGCCCGCAGCGGGGACGACCTTCCGGAACCGGGGTATTCGCGATGACGAGCGCCGCTGTGGAACCCGTGACCTTCGACCCGTACGACTACCGGTTCCACGAGGACCCGTACCCGACCTATCACCGTCTGCGCACCGAGGCGCCGCTGTACCACAACCCGGACCTCGACTTCTGGGCGCTGTCACGCCACGCCGATGTGCTCGCCGCCTTCCGCGACAGCGAACGGCTCTCCAGCGCGAACGGGGTGTCACTGGATCCGGCGGCCTGGGGGCCGCACGCGCACCGGGTGATGTCGTTTCTGGCCATGGACGACCCGCGGCACATGCGCATGCGCAAACTGGTGTTCAAGGGATTCACACCCAAGCGCGTCGCCGAGATGACCGACCGCATCCGCGAGATCACTCTCGAGCATCTCGAACCCGCCGTCGCGCGGGGGGATTTCGACTGGATCGACGAGGTGGCGGGCAAGCTGCCGATGGATGTCATCTCCGAGCTGATGGGGGTGCCCGAGCCCGACCGCGCCGAGATCCGGCGGCTGGCCGACCTGGTGGTACACCGCGCGGAGGGCGTGCTCGACGTACCGGTGGAGGCCATCGACGCCTCGATCCGCCTGTTCGGCTACTACACCGAGATGGTCGCCCAGCGCCGCGTCACCCGCGCCGACGATCTCACCTCGGCCCTGCTGGACGCCGAGATCGACGGGGACAGCCTCACCGACGAGGAGATCATCGGCTTCCTGTTCCTGATGGTCGTCGCGGGCAACGAGACCACCACCAAACTGCTGGGCAATGCCCTGTACTGGGCGGCGGCGAATCCGGACGAGTACGCCAAGGTGGTCGCCGAGCCGGAGCTGGTGGCCGACTGGGTCGAGGAGACCCTGCGCTACGACACCTCCAGCCAGATCGTCGCGCGCACCGCCGCCGTCGACATCGACTACCACGGCGCGACCATCCCCGCCGGCGCCAAGGTGCTGCTGCTGATCGGCTCGGCCAACCGCGATCCCGCCGCCTTCGACGACGGCGACAGCTTCGTGATCGACCGCCAGGACGGCGGGACCCTCGCGAGTTTCGGTGCGGGGGTGCACTTCTGCCTCGGCGCGCACCTTGCCCGGCTGGAGGCCCGCATCGTGCTCGGCGAATTCGTCACCCGGGTACCGGCTTTCACGGTCGACCACGCCGGGATCGCCCGCGTGCATTCCACGAATGTCCGTGGCTTCGCCCATCTTCCGATCACCGTGGAGGCCCGCTGATGCCCCGCTTCACCCCGCACCCCGACCGCAGACCCGCCCTCGTCGCGGGGGCGTCCTCCGGCATCGGCGCGGCCACCGCCGTCGCGCTCGCCGAACTGGGTCATCCGGTGGCGCTGGGCGCGCGCCGGGTCGACCGGTGCGAGGAGCTGGCCGCCAAGATCCGCGCGGGCGGTGGCGAGGCCGTCGCCTACCGGCTCGATGTCACCGACGCCGCCTCGGTCGACGAATTCGTCGGCGCTGCCGAGCAGGCCATCGGTCCGACCGAGATCCTGGTCTCCGGCGCGGGTGACATCGAGTTCGCGCTGGTCGGCGAGATGGACCCCCAGCGGTTCCTGCTCCAGGTGCAGGTGCATCTGGTCGGCGCGCAACGCCTGATCCATCGGGTGCTGCCCGGGATGCGGGCCCGGCGGCGCGGCGATCTGGTGGTGATCAGTTCCGACTGCGCCGACCATGTCCGCCCGCGCACCGGCGCCTACAGCGCGGCCAAGACCGGGCTGGAGGCGATGGTCACCCAGCTGCGTATGGAGCTGGAGGGCAGCGGGATTCGCGCGTCACTGGTGCGCCCGGGTCCCACGCTGACCGGGATGGGCATGGACGCCACGCCCGAGGTGGTCGGCCCGCTGCTCCAGGACTGGAAGGACTGGGGTTTCGCCCGGCACGCCTACATGCTCAAGCCCGAACATCTCGCCGACGCCGTCACCACGGTGGTGTCGCTGCCGCGCGGGGTGCACATGGTGCTGGTCGAGGTGCAGCCGGAGGCGCCGCTGCGGACCGACGGGGGTGCGGCATGAGGATCGAGGTCGACGCGGACCTGTGCCAGGGCCACGGGGTCTGCCAGGACGAGGCGCCCGCCGTGTTCACCGTGCCCAAGCGCGGCACGGTCGAGATCGTCGACCCCACCCCCGGCGCCGACGAGCACACGGCCGTGCGAGCCGCCATCCGCTACTGCCCCACCCGCGCCCTGTCGATCACCGACGAACCCGATTCCTCGAAAGGGACCCACCGATGACAGCTTTCGATCGCGCCGAACTCGACGAGATGGTCCGGCGCTGGGTGGTGGCCAACCAGGACTGCGAGCGCGCCGGGGACTGGCGGCCGCTGGCCGAGATGTACACCGTCGACGCGACCTACGGCTGGAACTACGGGCCCAAGCAGGAGTTCATGTCGGTGGGCCGCGAGGAGATCCGCGAGCTGGCCCTCGGCCAGGAGATGCTGGGGCTGGAGGGCTGGACGTATCCGTATCAGGAGTTCGTCGTCGACGAGCGCAGCGGCACGGTGATCGGCTTCTGGAAACAGGTCAACGAGAACACCCGCGCCGACGGACGGCCGTACTCGCCCGAGGGCATCGGCGGCAGCTGGTTCCGCTACGGCGGCGATTTCCAATGGTCCTGGCAGCGCGACTTCTTCGACTTCGGCAATGTGTCGGCGCTGTTCCTGGACATGATCACCGACAACGCGCTGTCCCCCGGCATGCACAAGCGCATCGAACGCTCGGTGTCGGCGGACCCGCTGCCGGGCTGGTATCGCGTCGGCGAGTCCCCGGCCTCGCTCTGGTGACAGCGATGAGCGGATTCGCCGCGCTCTCGCGCGATCAGCTCGCGGCACTGGTGCCCGAGCTGCTGCTGTGCGGTCATCTCATCGACCGGTCGGGCATGGCGCACACCATCGCCGCGTTCGGCCGGGAGGGGATGACCGCGGTCGCCATCGAGGAATGGCAGCTGGCCAGTCCCGTCTACACCCGCCGCATGCAGCGCGCGCTGCGCTTCCCCGACGACAGCGTCGAAACCATCTTCAAGGGCCTGCAACTCGATATCGGCGCCCCACCGCAGTTCATGGACTTCCGCTTCCGGGTGGACGACCACGACCACGGCGAGTTCTGGCTCGACCACTGCGGCGCGCTCGCCGACGTGGAGCCGATGGGCGAGCCGTTCGTGGTCGCGATGTGCCACGACATCGAGGACCCCACCTTCGACGCGACCGCCCTGGCCACCAATGCGCACGCCCAGGTCAGGCCGGTACACCGGCCGCCGCGGGTGCCCGCGGACCGCACGCCGGTGTGCGCGTGGACCGTCGTCATCGATCCCGCGCATGTCCCACCACCGGTCCCCCGGAACGCGGCACTGGTCGCGGATTGCCGTGCGGCACAGCAGGAACTGGACGCGATCGACACCGCCGAAGACGGCCGGGCCGACTACACCGGCCCGCTGCTGAGCGATCTGCGCTTCGCCGACTTCTCGCACAGCGCCCTGCGCAGACTGGCCGAGGAGATCTGCCTGCAACAGCATCTGCTGACCCTCGGGTTCCTCATCGCGATCCGCGACCGCTCCGACGACGACACCGCCCGCGTCATCGGCCGCAAACAGCTCACCGGCATCGCGGGCCTGACCTCCGAGCGCCTACGCCGCTGCCTCGGCCTCGGCGACGACGCGCACGCCCTGGCCACCGTGCTGCGCGTACACCCGGCGCTGAATCCGCTGGGCTACACCGGAATAGACGTACGCGTCGTGGATGAGGCTGTGCGCGTGCATTTTCCAGCCACCAGCGACGCCCTGACCGACGGCACCTGGCCCGCCCTGCTCACCCCCGAGGACCCACGTCCGCTCGACGCCCTGGTGCGCGGGGTGAATCCCCGCTTCACGACCACCGTCACCCAAACCGGCCCCGACGGCTGGACCGTCACCGTCACGCGGGCCGACCAGCCCTTCCGCGAGGCCGCCGAGGTCGCGGTGACCCGGTTCAGCACCGGCGCCGCCTTCACCTTCACCGATCGCGGAAAACCCCTCCCGCTCACCGTCGTGTGAGTGCCTCGCCGCAGAGATGGATGCACCATGGCCAACAACTTCGCCGACCTGTTCGAACACGCCGTCGACGCCATGCCCGAGCGGGTGGCGCTGATCCAGCAGGAGCGACGGCTGACCTTCCGCGACCTCGACATCCGGGCGAACCGGCTGGCCGATCAGCTGGCCGCGCGCGGTGTCGGCCACGGCACCCACGTGGGTTTCCAGCTGCACAACAGCATCGAGACCATGGAGACGCTGATCGCCTGCTTCAAGCTGGCCGCGGTCCCGATCAATATCAACTACCGCTACGGGCCGACCGAACTGGCCTACGTCTACGGCAATGCCGACCTCGAGGTGCTGCTCTACCACGCCTGTTACGGCGAGGCGGTGCACGAGGCGCTCACGCAGACCCCGGCACTGCGAACGGTGATCCGCGTCGACGACGACCGCGCCACCACCGGTCCCGGCGAGGGCGACCTGCGCTACGACGCGCTGATCGCGCAGGGAAAACCCTTCCGCCCCACCGTGACCCGCACCGCCGACGACCTGTTCATGATGTACACCGGCGGCACCACCGGCCTGCCCAAGGGCGTGATGTGGCGCCAGGAGGACATGTGGCGGGTGCTCGGCGGCGGCATCGATTTCTACAGCGGCGAGCCGGTCCGCGACGAGTACCAGCAGTCGGCCACCGGCGCGCAGGGCGTGCCCAGCACCTGGTTCGTGCTGCCGCCGCTCATCCACGCCGCCGCCATGATGCCCACCTTCACCGCGCTGTGGTCGGGCAACGCGGTGCTGTTCGAGCCGCGATTCGAGCCGGAGAAGATCTGGCAGGCCGTCGCCACCCACCAGCCGCACGTCATGGTGATCACCGGTGACGCCATGGCCCGCCCACTGCTCGACGAGTACGCGGCCCGGCCGGTGGACGCGTCCTCACTGCTGGTGATCGCCTCCGGTGCGGCGCTGCTGTCGCAACCGGTGAAGAACGCGCTGCTCGAACAGTTCCCGACCTCGATGGTGTCGGATTCGATCGGCTCGTCCGAAACCGGTTTCGGCGGTATCGGATTCGCGCAGAAGGACGACGATCCCGGGCGCGGGCCACGGGTGCAGACCGGGCGCGGCGCGGTGGTCGTCGACGCGGACGGGCGGCCCGTCGCGCCCGGCGAGGAGGGCTGGCTGGCCAAGACCGGCGCCGTGCCGCTGGGCTACTACAAGGACCCCGAACGCACCGAACGGCTGTTCAAGACCGTGGACGGCGCCCGCATCGTGGTCACCGACGATCGGGCGCGCGCCGAGACCGACGGGTCGATCACGCTGATCGGACGCGGCAACATGGTGATCAACACCGGTGGCGAGAAGGTGTTCCCCGAAGAGGTCGAGGCGGTGGTGAAATCCCACGACGCCGTCTACGACGCGGTGGTCATCGGGGTGCCGCACGAGCGCTGGGGACATCAGGTGGCCGTCGTCCTCTCGCTCGCCGACGGTCACCCCTTCGACCCCGCCGCCCTGCGCGCCCATCTGCGCCCCCACCTGGCCGGATACAAGATCCCGCACCGGATCTGGCTGGCCGACACCATCTCCCGCTCCCCCAGCGGCAAACCCGACTACCGCTGGGCCAGGGACTACGTCAGCGGCCGAGCCCCGGACCACGCGGCCGACTGAGCTCAGGCGATCGCTGGCAGGTGCACCACCTGGCCCGCGTAGGCCAGGCCCGCGCCGAAACCGAGCAGCAAAGCGGTGTCGCCCGGCTGGGCCGCGCCGGTGCGCAGCAACTGTTCCATGGCCATGGGGATCGACGCCGCGCTGGTGTTGCCGGTCTCGACGATGTCGCGGGCGATGGCGACCGACTCCGGCAGGTCCAGGACGCGGACGAGGGCATCGGTGATGCGGCTGTTGGCCTGATGCGGGACGAAGGCGTCCAGCGCGTCGGCGGCCACGCCCGCGTTGGCCAGCGCCTCGCGGCACGCCTTCTCCAGGAAGGTGACCGCCCAGCGGAAGACCTCGGTGCCGTTCATCCGGATATACGGCCGCACCGCGTCGGCGCCCTTCTCGGCGACCTCGGCGAAGTATTCGGTGAAGTCCTTGTCCTGCTTGATCGCCGAGGTGCGGCTGCCGTCGGAACCCCAGGCGACCGGGCCGATGCCCTCCTGCTCGGCGGGGCCCACCACCACCGCGCCCGCGCCGTCGGCGAAGATGAACGCGCAGGTGCGGTCGGCGGTGTCGAGCAGGTCGGAGAGCCGTTCCACCCCGACCACCAGCACGTGCCGGGCCTGGCCCGCGCGCACGAGGTTCGCGGCGTCGGCCAGTGCGTAGCAGAAGCCCGCGCACCCTGCGGAGATGTCGTAGGCGGCGGTGTCGTGCATGCCGAGCTCGGTGGCGACCACGGCTCCGGCCGACGGGCCGAGCACCATCTGCGAGGAGGTCGCGAGGATCACCGCGTCGACCTGCTCGGCGGCGATCCCGGCCGCGGTGAGCGCGTCGCGGGACGCGGCCACGCTCATGCCGACGATGGTCTCGGTGTCGTCGGCCCAGTGCCGCGCCTCGATGCCGGAGCGGGTCTTGATCCACTCGTCGGAGGAATCGATGGCCTCGACGATCTCGGCATTGGGCACGACGCGGCGCGGGCGGTAGACGCCGAGGCCGAGAATTCCAGTATGGGTGATCGGAACAGCGGTGGCGATGGGGGTGGGCATGGCATCCTCTCCATATGAACCGATCGGTTCACGTCGAATAGGTCTAACATGAACCGATCGGTTCAATCAAGGGTTGGGAGGAGATCGGATGGCCGCCGGACCACGCGCCCGACTGATCGAACACACCATCAGCACCGTGCAGCAGCACGGCGTGCACGCGGCCGCGCTGAGCGAGCTGCTCAAGCGCAGCAACACCTCACGCAATTCGCTGTATCAGCACTTCCCTTCCGGCAAGGGCGAATTGGTGCAGACGGCGGCACGCATCGTGTCGCGGCTGGTGTACTCGCACGTCAGCGCCATGGCGGATTCCCTGCAGACCACGCCCTCGGTGCAGCAGTGGCTCACCGACCTGCTCGCCTTCTGGCGCACCCCGCTCGAGGATTCCGATTTCAGCGCGGGCTCGTTCATGATGGCGGCCGCCCTCGACGAGCTGGACCCGGCCGTGCAGTCGGTGGCCGGTCAGGCCTTCGCCGAGTGGACCGCCCGCCTGGCCGACGGCATCGTCGCCACCGGCATCGAACGCGCCACCGCCGTCTCCCTGGCCGGCTTCCTGCTCACCACCATCGAGGGCACCATCGTCCACAGCCGCGCCCTCAAGTCCCCCCACCCCTTCGACCAGGCCGTCACCCAACTCACCATCCTGCTCAACCTGCACCTGTCCCAGCGCTGAGCGGGCGACACTCAGCCGTCCAGGTCGGCGCGGAGGGTCGCGACGAGATGGTCCCGCGCGCGGGCGCCCTCGGGTGTCGGCGTGAGGGGGTAGACGTGGACCAGGCCGGTGGCCTCGTGATAGTCGACGTCGACGCCGGCGGCGGTGGCCTTGTCGACGAGCAGGCGGGTGTCGGGGTTGAGGATGTCGTGGGTGCCGCTGTAGACGGTGAGGGGGCCGAGGCCGGTGAAGTCGCCGAACAGGGGGCTCACCATGGGGTGCTTCATGGGCAGGTCGCCGCGCCAGAGGTTGCCGAAGACCAGGGCGCCGTCGCGGCCGAGCCAGGGGTCGTCGGGCAGGACGGTGTCGATGGCCGGGTTCTCCAGGGTGAGGTCGACGGCGGGTGAGATCACCACCGTGCGTGGCACTTTCGTCTGGGCAGTGTCGCGCAGGTACAGGGCGGTGGACAGCGCGATCTGGCCGCCCGCGGAATCACCGGCCAGGAAGGTCGGGCCGTGGCGTTCGGCGCTGTCCAGGACGAGACCGGCGAACCACGGGATCACCTGGGCCGCGGTGCCGGTGGGGATCAGCGGGTAGATGGGGACGGTGACCGTGAGATCCAGCTCGGCGGCCAGGCGCGCGGCCAGCCGCCAGTGCGGTGTGGCGATCTCGCCCACCCAGCCACCGCCGTGCGCGTAGACCAGCCCGCCGCGCGAGCGTCCCGAGGACGGCGTGAGGGTGAACACCGGCCACCCGTGGTCCTCAGTTTGCGTCACCGTCACCCCGCGCAGCCGCTTGGGCGGCAGGTAGCTCGCGGGCGAGGCCGCGCACTGCGCGATGTAGGCGTGCGCCGCGGCCACGTCGAGGTACTTGCGGTTGCGGCGGGTGAGCCGCAGGAACGCGGGCAGCACGAACCGGCTCATCACGCTGAGATCTGACACCCTGGCGACGATACGGGCTCAGGCCAGCCGGTGTTCGGCGATCTCCCCGCGCAGGCTGGTGCCGTTGAGGTCCAGGTAGAGCACACCCTCGGTGACCGAGAGGGTGGCGGTGTTGCGGCGGTCGACGAGTGCGGCGGCCGCGTCGACGAAGGCGCGCTCGACGCCGTAGAGCGGGATCTGCTCGGCGCGATGGATCTTCTTGCCCGCGTACTGGGCCAGCACCTTGGCCGGATCGCGGTGGGTGTAGACCGCCGCGCGCCCGGCGAGTTTGCTGCCCCGGTGCACCCGGTCGGCGTCGGGCGCGCCGACCTCGATCCAGGCGGTGACCCGGCCGGTCAGATCGCGGATCTGCACGGCGGGTTCGTCGGTGGCCGAGATGCCGCCCTCGCTGAACACGATGCCCTCCTCGTACTGCAGGCAGTAGGCGAGGATGCGGGTGACCATGTACCCGAGGGTCTCCGAGGGGTGGCGGGCGACCCGCAGCTCGAGGTCGGTGTAGACGCCGCGGTCGACGTCGGCGAGCTGGACGGCGAAGTGGTGCAGGGTTGCGCTGAGTGCCATAGGAGCTCCGAGCCTACCGGTCCCCGCTTGCGCGGACCGGTCCGGACCGCCAGCATCTCTGCATGCGAATCACCCACGTTTCAGCCCTGGCCGCCGTGCTGCTCACCCTCGGCACGGCAAGCGCTGCGGCGCAAGCGGATCCGGCCGACACCCCACGCCAGGCCATCGCCCGCAGCTACCTCGACGCCCTGGTCTCCCACGACGCGAGCGCCGTCCCCTTCGCCCCCGACGCGACCCGTATCGAAGCCGGATTCCAGACCGGCTACTCCGGCCCGCAGCTGGCCCACGATCTCGAGCACGGCCCGCAGTACCGCGTCATCCAGGGCATCCGCGAGCTGACCATGTCCGAAGCCGGCGACACCGTCACCACCCGCTACCTGCTCGACACGGGTGTCGCGGGCGTGCGCCTGACCACCGTCGAGATCGTCGAGACCTTCGTCATCCCGACCGACTCGATCCAGACCATCGAGGCCACCATCACCCCGGTCTAACCACCCTCCTGGTCGGCGACCAGGGCGCGGGGCGCGGCTTGCCGCCAGGAATCGGTGACGATGGCGGCGAGCTCGTCGCGATCGTCGAGGGCCGCCAGCCGCACCCGCACCCACGCATTGTTCGCCTCGTGCGCCGCGATCCAGAACTTCTCCGGCTCGGCCGCCACCAGCTCGTCACGATCGATGATCGGACACCGCACCGCCATCGAGCTCTCCTCCTCCGGCAACGTGAGAAACAACCTCCCCGCGACCTTGAAAATCGGCATCCCCCAGGCGAACTGCTCACCGACCTCGGGCAGCGCGAGAGCTACGGCACGAACATCGTCCCCGGTCACATCCATGCGCCCGATCATCGCAGCACCGACCGACAGGTCACCTACACCTCGGCGGCCGTAGCCGCGCGGGCGCGGGCGGTGGTGAGGCGGCGGCCGATGATGCCGTGGCGGGGGGCGAAGAGGTAGACGAGGGTGAAGGCCACGCCCTGGGTGACGACGACCATGCCGCCGGCGGCGGTGTCGAGGTGGTAGCTGAGGTAGAGGCCGGTGACGGCGCAGAGGACCGAGATGGTGGGGGCGATGAGCAGCATGCGGGAGAAGCGGTCGGTGAGCAGGTAGGCGGTGGCGCCGGGGATGATCAGCATGGCGACCACCAGCACGACGCCGACGGCTTGCAGGGCGACGACCGAGGTGAGGGCCAGCAGGGCCAGCAGGGCGGTGCCGAGGACGCGGGGATTCAGGCCGATCGCGTGGGCGTGGGTGGCGTCGAAGGCGTAGAGGGTGAAGTCGCGGCGCTTGAGGACCAGCGCCGTGAGGACGATGGCGGCCAGGATCATGATCTGGACCATCTCGCCCCGGCTCACGCCGAGCAGATTGCCGAAAACGATGTGGTTGAGGTCGGTTTGGCTCGGGGTCACCGAGACCAGGACCAGGCCGAAGGCGAACAGCGTGGTGAACACGATGCCGATGGCGGCGTCCTCCTTGACCCGGCTGGTGTCGCGCACGACGCCGATCAGCGCGACGGCGAGGAACCCGAACACCACCGCCCCGACCGCGAACGGCCAGCCGACGATGTAGGCCAGCACCACACCGGGCAGCACGGCATGGGAGACGGCGTCGCCCATCAGCGACCAGCCGATCAGCACCAGCCAGCACGACAGCACCGCGCACACCAGCGCCGCGGTGACCGTGGTCGCCAGCGCGCGCACCATGAATTCGTAGCGCAGCGGTTCGACGAAGAATTCTTCGAGGCTCATCAGGATTTCCTCACGCGTCCACATCGAGGCCGAAGGCCTTGGCCAGGTTCTCCGGGCGCAGCACCACATCCGGGTCGCCGTGTTCGAGCACCCGGCGGTTGAGCAGCACGGCCTCGTCGGCCAGGGCGGGCAGCGCGTGCAGGTCGTGGGTGGAGACGAGGATGGTCGCGCCGTCGGCGGCCAGCTCGCGCAGCAGCGCGGTGATGGTGGCCTCGGACCGCTTGTCGACACCCGCGAACGGCTCGTCGAGCAGCAGGATGGTGGCCTCCTGGGCGATGCCGCGGGCCACGAACGCCCGCTTCTTCTGCCCGCCGGAGAGCTGGCCGATCTGGCGGTCGGCCAGGTCGGTGAGGTCGACGCGGGCCAGCGCGTCGGCGACGGCGGCGCGGTCGGCCCTGCTCGCGCGCCGGGTGAAGCCCATCTTCCCGTAGCGGCCGGTCATCACGACATCGCGGACCGAGAGCGGGAAGCTCCAGTCCACGTCCTCGGATTGCGGGACGTAGCCGAGGGTGCCCGCCTTGCGGGCGGCGGCGGGGGCGAGACCGTTGATCAGCACCCGGCCGCGATCGGGGGTGACCAGGCCCATGACGGTCTTGAACAGGGTCGACTTGCCCGAGCCGTTCATGCCGATCAGCCCGCAGACGCGGCCCGATTTCAAGGTCAGCTCGACATTGTCGAGGGCGAGCACGTCCGCGTAATGGACTGTCACGTCCTGGATCTCGACAACCGGTGCGGTCACTTGGGCACTCCGGACAGGGCGGTCGCGATGGTGGTCGCGTCGTGGCGGATGAGCTGCAGGTAGGTGGGGACGGGGCCGTCGGACTCGGAGAGCGAGTCGACGTACAGGGTGCCACCGAAGCGGGCGCCGGTGGCCTCGACGACACGCTGCATGGGCGCGTCGGACACCGTCGACTCGCAGAACACCGCGGGCACCCCGCGCTGGCGCACGAAGTCGATGGCCGAGCCGATCTGCTGCGGGGTGGCCTGCTGTTCGGCGTTGACCGGCCAGATGTACTTCTCGGTGAGCCCGGCGTCGCGGGCCAGGTAGGAGAAGGCGCCCTCGCAGGTCACCAGGGCGCGGTGGTCGGTGGGCAGGGTGTTCACCGCGGCGGTCAGGTCGTCGCGGACGGCGCCGAGTTCGGCCTTGTAGGCGTCACCGTTGGCGCGGTAGGCGGCGGCGTTGCCGGGGTCGAGGTCGGTGAAGGCGCGGACCATGTTGTCGACGTAGATCTGCGCGTTCACCGGCGACATCCAGGCGTGCGGGTTGGGCTTGCCGCGGTAGGCGTCCTCGCCGATGTCCATCGGGGTGACACCCTCGCTGACCACCGCGTGCGGCACGTCCAGGTCGGCGACGAACTGGGCGAACCAGGCCTCCAGGTTCAGGCCGTTGTCCAGGATCAGGTCGGCCTTGGCGGCCTTCTTGATGTCGCCCGGGGTGGGTTCGTAGCCGTGGATCTCGGCCCCGACCTTGGTGATCGACTCCACCCGCAGATGGTCGCCCGCGACATTGCGGGCCATGTCGGCCAGCACGGTGAAGGTCGTGAGGACGACCTTCTTGCCGTCGTCCTCGGCGCCCACCCCACCACAGGCGGTGAGCGCGATCGCCAGGACACTCAGAACTACCGCCGACAGCGCCCGGCGGCCCGGCGCACAGTGAAACCCAACCCTCATTCCGGAATTATATTGTTCGGGTCACCGAACTTTCAAGTTCAAGGCCCGAAACAGGGCTGTTGACGGCTCAGGATGCCCAGGGCGGGGTGAAGGTCGAGCCGTCGGGCAACTCGGCAGCGAACCCCGCCCGCACGGTGACGAGCAGCGCCGCGGGCACCCGTCCCGCGTTGGCGAGGGCGATGGTCGCGCCCGCCGGGGCGACGGCGGCGTCGCCGGGACGCAGGTCGGCGGATTCGCCGTCGACGGTCAGCGTCACCTCCCCCGACAGCAACACGAAGGCTTCCTCGCCGAGGATGCGATGCGGCACGCCGGTGGAGCCGGGCGTGACCTCGGTCTGCCAGACGCACAGCTCGGCGCTGCCGACGCCGGGGCGGATGAGCGAGGTGAAGCGGGCGTTGTGGACCTCGTGGACGGGTGCGTCGGCGGCGCGGACGACAGGCATGGATCTCTCCGATCAGTCAAGCAACTTGCCTATATAGTCAATCTGGTTGACTATCTTGTCAAGTGCCACAATGGCTGTCGTGCCGACGAATCCGCCGCCCACCGGCGACCTTCCGCTGCTGTTGCTCGCCGCGGCGGCCGAGGTGAGCCGGGCGGTGCAGGACGGTGTCGCCGCTGCGGGCTTCCCCGACATCCGCCCCGCGCACGGTTTCGCCTTCGTGCGCATGGCGCCCGACGGGGCGACCGTGGGTGAGATCGCCGAGCATCTGGGCGTCACCAAGCAGGCGGCCAGTCAGCTGGTCGAGGAGCTCGTGACCAAGGGCTACGCCGACCGCAATCCCCATCCCGACGACGCGCGCGCCCGGCTGATCACCCTCACCGAACGCGGCTGGGCGTGCACCAGAGCCGCCGACGCCGCGCTCGCCGAATTCACCCGCGGCTGGGGCGAAACGCTCGGCGCGAACACGCTTTCGCAGGTCAGGCAGGCGCTGGCAAAAGTCGTCACGCCGGGACGCGTGCGCCCCAATTGGTGAGGCGTAACCCTTTCGCCGATCTTCGCGATGCCCAGGCGAATACCTGTTAATCGGAAGAACAGGATTTTCAAAAAGACCACCGTGTCGAGACGGTGCGCGGCATACTCGGGTTCGAGCGGTGACGCGCCACCGCGGCCACCCGGACCAGCGGTCCGGGGAGCGCTCTCGTCACACACCTCACCGTTCCTCGCGATCCCCGGAGGGTCCATGTCCTCGCTTGCCACCGTCGACTCGGTCGACACCATCACCCGTCACAAGTACGAGCGGTTGCAGTACACCGGCTCGGCCGGGGTCGTCACCTCGCTCGAGGACGCGCGCCTGGTCGAGCGCTGGCGGCTCGACCACCCCGGCTGGACCGGGGAGCACTGGGCCTTCGAGGCCGGGACCGCCAGCCCCGGACGGCTGCGCCCGATCAATGTGGCCGCGCGGCCGAACTGATCAGGCGGCGCCCGCGGCGGCCGGACGGTCGACGATCCTGGGGAAAGGGCTCGTCGCCTCCAGCTGATAGGCCAGGTCGAGCAGGGTCCGCTCGTCGCCACGGCGGGCGGCGAGCTGGACCGAACCCGGCAGACCCGCGGGCAGCAGGCCGTGCGGCACCGAGATGCCCGGCCCACCGCCGACATTGTTGAGCGGAGTGAACCCGACGTAGTCGACCAGCTTGGTGAACAGTTCCTCGAAGGGCTGCCCGGGTGCCAGCTCACCGATCCGCGGCGCCGGATGCGAGAGCACCGGGGTCAGCAGCACGTCGACCTCGGCGAAATGCCGGTCGTAGGTGGCCGTTCCCGAACGCAGCCGCCAGGTGGCCGCCGCGGTGGCGAACGGGTTGCGCTTGACCAGGCCGATCAGGCCCTTGGTGAACGGATCGAGTTTGCCCGCGTCGAAATAGCCGCGGTGCCCGATCCGGAACGACAGCGTCATGGCCGCGGCCATCACCGCCCAGTACTGCTTGAAGTCCTCGACGAAGCGTGGGTCCACGTCCAGGCGCATCTCGACGATCTCGTGGCCGAGGCCGGTGAGCACGGCCGCCGCCGAATCCAGCACCGTCGCGTTGTCGGGGTGGACCGGGCGGCCCAGCACATCGGCGGTGATCAGCCCGACGCGCAGGCGGCGCGCGGTGGGTCCCTCGACCAGCCCGACCGGCGGCAGCTTCGGATTCGGCGCGAACTGCTCGACCGCGGCCAGATAGTGCGCGGTGTCGCGGACCGAGCGGGTGAGCACGCCCTCGGTGACCAGCTGCACCGGCAGGCTGCGCGCGCCGGGCTGGTCCAGCAGCCGGTTGCGGGTGGTCTTCAGCCCGACCAGGCCGTTGGCCGCGGCCGGGATGCGGATCGAACCGCCGCCGTCGTTGGCGTGCGCGATCGGCACCACACCGGCCGCGACCAGCGCCGCCGACCCGCCCGAGGACGCGCCCGCCGAGTACTCCGGATTCCACGGATTGCGGGTCGGTGCCCGGCCGACGAACTCGGTACTGGCGGTGAGACCGAACTCCGGCAGCGTCGACTTGCCCAGCACCACCACGCCCGAATGCAGGAACTGCGCACCCGGTCCCCCGGTGGCGGTGGCGGGGTGCGGGGTGAACGCCGCCGACCCGTGGCAGCTGGGCAGCCCGGCGATATCGGTGTTGTCCTTGACGAAGGCCGGGACCCCGGCGAACACGCCCGCCGTCTCCGGTGACGCGGCGGCCCGCTCGAAACACCGCACCTGGACGGCGTCCAGACTCGGATCGACCCGCTCGGTGCGGGCCACGGCCGCCGCGATCACCTCCGCCCGCGTCACCTCGCCCGCCCGCAAGGCCCTGGCCACCCCGACGGCGTCGAGCGTGCCCAGTGCGTCATCGGTGAATCCATGGACCGCAGAGCTCATAGCCGCAGCGTAATCCGCCGGGGCGGCCCTTCGCGGCGGTAACGAGATTCCACAGCATTCCCTCAGTCCCGCGACGGACCCCGCCGCGGGACCGGTCGCCTACTTCGCCGGAGCGGTGAAGGGCTGGTTGATCGTGGTGAAGTACTGGATGGCCGCACCGACCGCCACCGGCGCGGTGATGAAGATCTGGCCGGCGACCGCGCCCAGCGAACCCATGGCGAGCACGCCGCCGATGCAGCCGACCGCGGCGGCGGGGATGAACGGGCCGAACAGGCCGACGATGGTGGCCGAGGCGATGGTGGCCCCGGCGATCCCGCCGAGCACGCAGCCCACGGCCGCGCCGCCGAGGCCGCCGACGAGGGTGCCGATGGCGGCGCCGAGGCTGATGGTGCTGGTCATGCGCGACCAGGCGGCCTGCTCACGGTCGTACTCGGACTTCCACGGCGCCTTGTCCTCGAACGGCAGGGCGACCGGCTTGTAGACGGCCTCGGCCATGTCCAGCTGGGGGGTCAGGGTGGCCTTGCCGCCGCTGATCTCGGCCGCGATCGGGAACTGGAAGTCGTCGAGGGTGAAGGTCAGCGGGGTGGCCGCGACCACCGTGCCCGCCCGGTCACGCACCTGGAGGGCGCCGTCGGCTACGACCAGGTCGCCGTGCTCGATCTCGATGATCGAGGCGGTGTCGGTGGCGTGCGCGGTGAACGAGACCGGCTGCTCGGGGGCCTGCGCCTGACCGGTCCCGGCCGTGACGGTCAGCGCCGCCAGCGAAAGAGCCATGGGCGCAACGATTTTCCTCAACAACATGCGTTTTCCTCATCAGGTTCCGGTCGAACGGATGCTCGACTATCGACATATTAACGATAATGGTTATCATTTACACCTTGATGGAGGGCTTGGAGGACACGTGGGACATCTACTGATGGTGGAGAGCTGGGTCGGCTCGATGAGCAGCCTGCTCCCGGCTGGTATCGCGGACAGCGGACACCGGTTCAGCTTTCTGACCAGGGATCTCGGGCACTATCTGCGCACCGCGAGCACGCATCCCCATCCGCTGCTGAGCGCGGAGAACGTGTTCACGGCCGAGACCAACGACGAGGCGGCGCTGCTGCCGTTCGTGCGGGATCTGCACGGCGTCTTCGGTTTCGACGGCGTGCTCACCTCCTGCGACTACTACCTGCCGACGGTCGCCGCCATCGCCGCGGATCTGGGCCTGCCCGGTCCGGGCCGAGCGGCGGTCGCCGACGCCTGCGCCAAGGACCGGACCAGGGAGGTGACCCGGGCCGCCGGGGTGGCGGGCCCGGACTTCGCCATCGCGCGGGGATGGGACGAGATCGCCCTCGCCGCGAAGGAAATCGGCTATCCGCTGGTGGTGAAGCCGGTCGACCTGTGCGGCGGGATGTTCGTCACCCTGGTCGCCGACGACGACGAGTTGCGTGCCGCGGTGGACCGGATCGCCGCCTTCGGCGTGAACGCGCGCGGCCAGCGGCGAGCACCGCAGATCCTGCTCGAAGAGTGCGTGGACGGCCCGGAATTCAGTGTGGAGACGGTGACCGCCGGCGGCCGGACCACCGTGATCGGGGTGACCGACAAGCAGCTCACCGGCGCCCCGGCCTTCATCGAATGCGGGCACATGTTTCCCGCCGCCCTCTCCCCCGCCGACACCACGGCGATCACCGATCTGGCGGTGGCGGCGGTCGAGGCGCTCGGTCTCGATGCGACGGTGGCGCACACCGAGATCCGGCTCGGCGCGCGCGGCCCACGGCTGATCGAGGTGAACCCCCGCCCGGGTGGCAATCGGATCACCGAACTGGTGCGCCGGGTCACCGGCATCGATCTCACCGCTGTCCAAGCCCAGGTGGTGACGGGCGCCGTCCCCGATCTCACACCGCGCGAGACCGGTATCGCCAGTGCGGCAGTGGCATTCGCCGTGCCCGACCGCGCGGGCACGCTGACCCGGATCAACGGCACGGATGGCTGGGCCGACGACTCGCGGATCGTCGAGCATCGCCTCGCCGACCCCGGCACCGTGGTGCGCCCCGCGACCGACAACAACAGCTATCTCGGCCATGTACTGGTCACCGACGAGAACCCCGGCACCGCACGTGATCTCGCGCGCGCACTGATCGACGATGTCCGGTTCGAGCTCGACGGTGGTGCCGCGTGATCGACTCCACCCTGCGTCCGGCCTCGGTGGACGACCTGCTCGCCGCCGCCCGCGACGGCCTGCTCGGGCCCGACCCCGCCACCCTGCGCGCCTCGACCGCGTTCCGCACCAGCTACGGCACCCGCCACCCGGGCCGCACCGGCGGCTACCGCAACGAGGTGCTCAGCATCCGGGTCGGGGCCGCCGTCGGATCGTGTGGTGTCGAACCCGGTTCGGCCACCGGCGAACTCGTCGACGACTGTGTCGCGGCCACCGTGGCCGAGCTGCTCGACCACCCGTCGCCACCGGTCCGTATCGCCGCGCTCGACGCCTATCTCCTGCACAGTTGTCCCCATCCGCGCGCCGCCGGAATCGAGGGGACGCCGGTGGTGATCGAGGGGCCGACCTCGCTGACCAAATCGCGCCGCCGCGCCGAGGTCGTGGTCGATCTGCTGCCCGGCGATGTCCGCCGGGTGCTGGTGGTCGGGGTGGTCGGGTCGCTGCTGGCCGAGTTGCGGGACCGGTCGATCGGGTATCTGCCGTGCGATCTGGCGGGCGGGGTCACCGAGTGGGGTGAGCCGGTGTTCGAGTCGGTCGAGGCCGCGCCGGACGACTATGACGCGCTGCTGGTCACCGGAATGTCGCTGGGTAACGGCAGTTTCGACGAGTTGCGGGCCGTCGCGCTCGCACGCGGCCTGCCGCTGGTGCTGTTCGCGCAATCCGGCAGCGGCGTGCTGCCATGGTTCCTCGGCAGCGGGGTGCACGCGGTCTCGGCGGAGCCGTATCCGTTCTTCTCCCTCGACGGCGGATCCAGCACCATCCTCACCTATCGGGAGCGGCGATGACCGCGCCCCAGCCCGCCCTGCTCGAGCTCATCGGCCGCACCCCCGTCGTCCGGGTTCCGGCCGGAACGAACTGGTACACGGCCAAATTGGAGTCGGCGAGCATCGCCGGGATGAAGGCACGCGCCGCCGTCTCGATGCTGCGGGCCGCCGCGGCCCGCGGTGATCTGGCGCCGGGCGCGCCCATCATCGAATCCACCAGTGGCACCTTGGGCATGGGACTCGTGCTGGCCGGTAAGGCACTCGGCCATCCGGTGGTGCTGGTCGTCGACGATGAACTGGAACCCGATCTGCGCGCGCTGTTCTGCGCCTACGGCGTGCGGTTGGAGGTGGTCACCGAACAGCATCCCGTGGGCGGCTGGCAGCAGGCCCGGCTGGACCGGCTGGCCGAGCTGCGGGCCGCGATACCGGGCGCGTACTGGCCCGACCAGTACGACAACCCCGACAACGCGGGCGGCTATCGCGCGATGGGTGAGGAGATCCTGGCCCAGGTCGAGCAGGTCGATGTGCTGGTCGCCTCGATCGGGTCGGGCGGCCATTGCGCCGGGCTTACCCGTGTCCTGCGCACCCGCTGGCCCGCGCTGCGGGTGATCGGGGTGGACGCGGTCGGCTCGCGGATCTTCGGCCAGCCCGACCGGCGCAGGCTCATGCGCGGGCTCGGCAGCAGCATCCTGCCGCGCAATGTGGCCTATCCCGATTTCGACGAGGTGCACTGGGTGGGCGCGGCCGAAGCGGTGGCCTCGTGCCGTCGGCTGGCGGCGGCCACCGGACTCGCGGGCGGCTGGAGCACCGGTGCGGCCGCGCTGGTGGCGGGCTGGGCGGCCGAGCGCGCGCCCGGCAACCGGGTGCTCACGGTGTTCCCCGACGGGCCGCACCGCTACCTGCGCACCATCTACGACGACACCTGGTGCCGGGCCAACGGCCTGTTCGCCCCAGCCGCCACCGAACCGGCGACCGTCGCCACACCCGACCACGAGGTGCGCGGCTGGGGCCGGTGCACGCTGGTCCGCGATCCGGCCGGGGTGCGCGCGTGAGGGAATTCGCCGCGCTGCCGTGGGCTGTGCGGCTGCTGTTGATGAACCATCTCGTCGGCCATATCGGCTTCTACCTGCTGGTTCCGTTCCTGGCCGACTATCTGCTCGACGACCTGGCCCTCTCGGCGGCCGTGGTCGGCATCGTGCTCGGCGTGCGCAATCTGAGTCAGCAGGGGCTGTTCCTGGTCGGCGGTTCGGCGGCCGACCGGCTCGGTGCGCGCGGGGTGATCACCGCGGGGCTGGCCATCCGCGCGATCGGCTTCGCGCTGTTCGCGGTCGGCGGCTCGCTGCCGGTGGTGCTGGCCGCCGCGGTGCTGACCGGTTTCGCGGGGGCCCTGTTCAATCCGGCCGTGCGCGCGCTCATCGCCCGTGACAGCGGCACCCGCTCGGCCCAGGCGTTCGCGCTGTTCGCCGTGTTCGGCAATGCCGGTGCCGCGATCGGGCCCGTGGTGGGCACGGTGCTGATCGCTGCGGGTTTCCGGATGAGCGCGGTGGTGGCCGCGGCGATCTTCGCGGTGCTCGCGGTGCTGCAGTGGGCGCTGCTGCCGGTGCGTCCGGTGCCCACCCCCACCGCCGGGCTCGGCGCCGATTTCGCGACGGTGTTCACCGACCGCCGGTTCTGGGCGTTCGCGCTGGCGCTGATGCCGATGTTCGCGTTGCAGAGCCAGATCTATTTCCTGTTCACCCTGCAAGCCCAGGACAGTGCCGCGCCCGGGCACGGGCCGGCGGCGGTGGCCGCGTTGTTCGTGGTGGAGACGATCGCGGTGGTGGCCTTGCAGGTGCGGGTCACCGCGGTGCTGGCGCGCTCGCCACGGCGTGGTCCGGCGATGGCTGCGGGCATGGCCGTCATCGGCGCGGCCTTTCTCATCCCGCCCGCCTGCACCGGGCTGATCGGCACCGTGGGAGACGGGTTCGCGGGCACCGCGATCCGGGTCGCGCCGGTGGTGCTGGCCGCCATCGTGCTCGCCCTCGGCGTGACCGCGGCCCAGCCCTTCGTCAACGAGGCCATCGGCCGCTTCGCCGACGACCGGCTCACCGGCACCTACTTCGGCGCGTTCTACCTGGCCTCGGGCCTGTGCACGGTCGCGGGTACCGCCCTCACCGGCGCTGTCCTCGACCGCACCGGTGGCGCGCTGAGCTGGCCGCCCGCCCTGCTGTGCGCGGGCGCCGGAATGGCCTCGGCCCTCGCCGTTCTCGCCCTGCATCGACGAAACCTGTTGCCCGCCGCCGAGTCTCCCCCGTCCCCGGACACTTCGCACTCCACGCCCCCTCCGAAAGGTCAGCACCCCGATGACTGCTCCGCACCCCACGGCACCCGGACCGGATTCCACACCTGAAGGCACCTCCCCTACCGCCGAGGTGGCGATCCGGTCTGGCGCCGGGTCGGTCGCGCGATGACGGTGATCCACCCACCGCGCACCGGGACCGGAAGGGCGGTCGGTAGCTGCGGTGAGCTGCTCCAGGGCGTCACCGAGCACGACCGGCACTTTCTCGTCACACTGCCCATCCGGGGCGGGTCGATCGCCGTGTTCGAGCCGGGACCCGAGCCCGTCAGTGTGGCCCCGCCGCACAAGTTCAAGGCCCTGCGGCTGGCGAAGGCGATGGTCGCTCGTTCGCGCGTGCTGCGCGGTGGACGGCTGACCCTGCGCGGCGACCTGCCCGAGGGCAAGGGGCTGGCCAGTTCCACCGCCGATCTGGTCGCCACCGCCCGCGCGGTCGCCGACGCCGAACGCAGGCCGCTGCCGGTCGCCGAGATCGAAGCCGATCTGCGGGCCATCGAGCCGTCCGACGGTGTGATGTATCCGGGCACGGTCGCCTACTGCCACCGCGAGGTGCGGTTGCTCGCCCGGCTGGGGACCCTGCCCGCGCTCACCATCGTCACCGGGGACGAGGGCGGGCTGGTCGACACCGTCGAATTCAACCGCAGCGAACCGTGTTTCAGCACTGCGACCAAGCGTGAGTACAGTGCGCTGCTGGCCGAGTTGAGCACCGCCGTCACCCGCGGTGACCTCGCCACCGTCGGTGCCGTGTCGACGCGCAGCGCGATGTTGTGTACGCGGACGCGGCCGCACCTCGAGTCCACGATCACGGCGACGCGCGCGCTGGGTGGTCTCGGCGTGGTCGTGGCCCACAGCGGGACAACGACCGGCATCCTGCTCGCCGAGGACGACCCGCACTACCGCGCGAAACTCGCCGGAGCCCAGGCGATCTGCGCCGAGTTCGCCTGCGCGACCGGCATCCATCACTCGTGGCGACCGGCAGCGCGACCCACCGCGCGCCCGCATCCCGTCGACCACACCGCCCACCCGGCGCACCCCGCCGTCCTCCCCGGGAGTCCTCCGTCATGATCACCGTCGACCAGCTCCGCTTCTCCTACGACGGGCGAATCACCCTCGACGACATCACCTTCCACACCGAGCGCGGCGAGACCGTCGGGCTGATCGGGCCCAACGGGTCGGGCAAGTCGACACTGCTGCGGCTGATGTACCGCGCGCTGCGGCCCGCGGGCGGGACGGTGGTGATCGACGAGACGCCGGTGCAGGCTCTGCGCGGGCGCGAACTGGCCGCGCGGCTGGCCGTGGTCGCCCAGGAATCCCCGCCCGATACGCCGGTGACGGTGGCCGAGACCGTGCTGCTCGGCCGCTCGCCGTGGGTCGGCGCGTTCCAGGGCTATTCGCGGGCCGACCGGATCGCCGCCGCGGCCGCCCTCGAACGGGTGGGCGCCCGCGCGCTGGCCGACCGCGCCTACGCCACCCTGTCCGGCGGTGAACGCCAGCGCGTGCTCATCGCCAGGGCGCTGGCCCAGCAGGCCGACCACCTGCTGCTCGACGAACCGACCAACCACCTCGACATCCGCTACCAGCACGAATTGCTCGGCCTGGTCCGCGAACTCGCCACCACCACGACCATCGTCGTGCTGCACGAACTCAATCTCGCCGCGCGCTACTGCGACCGGCTGGTGTTGCTCGACGGGGGTCGCATCGTCGCGGCGGGACCGGTCGAGGAGGTGCTCACACCGCGCGTCCTCGAGCCCGTCTACGGCATCACCGTGCGCCGGACCAGCGCGTTCGGTGCCGTCCAGCTCCTGTTCGGCCCGGCCGCCGAGCTCCCCGCGGACGAACCGGTCGACCCCACCCTGCGAAAGGCCACCGCCCGATGACCACGACGCTGCTCGACGACCCCGGCGTCGACGACCTCGACCACGCGGGCCACCGTGGCCGCACCCGCTGGTGGATCGGCGGACTCACCGCCGCACTGGGCCTCGCGGTCGTGCTGGCCGCCGGGCTCGGGCCGGTGACGGTCCCGCCCATGACGGTGCTGCGGATCATCGGCGGGCACACCGTCGGCCTCCCGGAGGTCGCCGACTGGAGCACCGCGCAGGACTCCATCGTCTGGCTGGTGCGGGTGCCCCGGGTGCTGCTGGGCGCGCTGGTCGGGGCCGCGCTGGCGGTCAGCGGCGCGGTGCTGCAGACCGTGGTGCGCAATGTGCTGGCCGACCCGCACATTCTCGGCGTCACCTCGGGCGCGTCCACCGGGGCCGCGGTGTATCTGCTCTTCGGTGTCACCGCGGCGACCACGACGGCGGCGCTGGCGGCCAGCGCGTTCGCCGGCGCGCTGGCCGCGACCGTGCTGCTGTTCGTGATCGCCCGGATGAACGGGCAGCTCACCTCGCTGCGGCTGCTGCTGGCCGGGGTGACCATCGGCTACATCTTCGCCGCGGCCACCAGCTTCCTGGTCTTCGCCTCCGACCGGCCCGAAGCCGCCCGGACCGTGCTGTTCTGGCTGCTCGGCTCGCTGGCCTCGGCGGGCTGGGCCTCGGTGGCGACCACCGCGGCCGTCGTGGCGGCGGCCTGCCTCGCGGTGCTGCTCATGGCCCCGCGCCTGGACGCGCTGGCCGCGGGCGAGGACACCGCGCGCACCCTCGGCGTCGCCCCGCAGCGGGTGCGGCTGTGGGCGCTGCTGATCGTGGCGCTGGCGGTCGGTTCCGTGGTGGCCGTCGCGGGGGCGATCGGCTTCGTCGGGCTGATCGTGCCGCATGTCGCGCGGCTGTGCGTCGGGGGCACGCACCGGCAGCTGCTGGTGGTGAGCGCATTGCTCGGGGCGCTGTTCCTGGTGATCGCCGATGTGGCCGCGCGCACCGTGTTCGCGCCGCGCGAGCTGCCGCTCGGCATCGTGACCGCCGCCGTCGGCGCGCCCCTGCTGCTCGTGCTCATCCGCAGGCTGCGCGCGTCCTGAATTTCGCACTCCCCGAAAGGAACACCATGAACACCCTCCCGTTGCGCCGCCCGGCGATTCCCGCCTTCGCGCTGCTCACCAGCGTGCTGGTCGCCGGCTGCGGTACACCCGCGCCCGCCGCCACCGCCACGGCACCGGGCTTCCCGATGACGATCTCGAGCTGCGGACGCGATGTCACCTTCAGCGGCCCACCACAGCGGGTCGTCACGGTCGGCTCGGTGGCGGCGCCGCTCATCGCGGCCGCCGGTGCCGCCGACCACATCGTCACCCGAACCTTCGAGGCGGCCTCGTTCCCCGGCCAGTACGGCAAGGCTCTGGAAGGTATCGAGATCACCGCGCCCACCGCCGAACTCGCGCGCGAGGAGATCATCAACCGGACCCCGGATCTGGTGGTCAGCGTCGAGGGCCTGTCGGTGACGCCCGAAGACCTGGCCGCGGTGAACATCCCGCTGATCGTCACCCGCGGGTACTGCCGCGACGCCAAGGGCTCCCTCGACGACATCCTCGCCGACATCACCCTCTACGGAAAGCTCTTCGGCACCTCGGCCGCCGCCGACGCCGAGGTCAGCGCGCTGCGCGCCCGGGTGGACGCCGTCACCGAGCGGCACCGCGACGACAAGGCCCGCACCAAGGCGGCGGCGCTGATCATCTCCCGCGACGGCGCCCAGCTCAAGGCGTACGGCACCCAGAGCACCGTCGACGAGCAGATGCGCATCCTCGGGCTGGACAATGTCTACGGCGATGTCACCAAGCGCAATTTCGAGATCGGCACCGAAACCCTGCTGGCCCGCGATCCGGAGGTGATCATCCTGCTCACCCAGGGCGATCAGACCCCCGAATCGGTGCGCGCGGCGCTGCGGCAACGCACCGAGCTGGCCGGGCTGAGCGCCCTGCGCTCGGACCGGATCATCGTGGCGCCCTTCGGGTACACCGGTCCGGGGCCGGTCGCCGTCGAGGGGCTGGAAGTGCTCGATCGCGAACTCGGCGCGCTGCGATGACGGCCGTCGCCGCCGGATACCGGGTCCGGCTCGCGCGGGCCGAGGATCTCGCGGGTGCGCGCAGCGTCATGCTCGACACCTTCTATCAGGTCTTCGGCATCGGCTACCTGCCCGAATACCACCAGGACGTGATCGATCCGGACACCGCGTACCTGCGGCATCCGCGTAACCGGCTGTGGGTGGCCGAACTCGACGGCGTCGTCGTGGCCACCACCGCGATCCGCGCCCAGGGGCCCGCGCATCCGCCGCACCCGGCCGAACTCGCCGCGCGCTATCCCGACGAGACCACCGCCCAGCTGTTCCGGGTCTATGTGCGGCCCGAACACCAGCGGCACGGGCTCGCCACCCGGCTGGTCCAGGCCGCCGTCGCCCATGTGCGCGACACCCCCGCGTTCGACCGGCTCTACCTGCACACCGACGCGCGCACCCCCGGCGCACTGGAGTTCTGGCAGACCTTCGGCCGGATCGTGCACGACGCGCGCGGCCCCCACAGCGGGTTCCAGACCGTGCATCTGGAGATCGCGCTGGATCGCGGCTGACGCTGGCGCGGTCGCGGCACACACGGCACTATCGAGGTCGTGGAAGACTTCCGAATCGGACAAACCTCCCGTTCGCGGAGTGTGGTGTCGTGACCGCGCTGGCTCGTGGGGAGAACCGGCCCGCGCCCGGTGACCAGCTGACCGTGACCGTGGCCAGCTCGGCCTCGGTCGACGTGTCGGCCCTGCTGCTCACCGAGGCCGGGGTGGTGCGCTCCGACGCCGACTTCGTGTTCTTCAACCAGCCCACCGGGCCGGGCGTGGTCTACCGGCACGGCAACGGCGGCCCCGACGTGGTACAGGTGCGGACCTCGGCCCTGCCCGCCGACATCGACCGGGTGGTGGTCACCGCCAGCCTCGACGGCCGCGGCCCCGCCACCTTCGCCGCCGTCGGCCAGCTCACCGCCACCATCGGATCCGGTTCGGACACACTGACTTTCCCGATCTCCGGGCTGACCACCGAGAGCGGCGTGGTGTGCGTGGAGATCTACCGGCGCGGTGGCGGCTGGAAGGTGCGGGCCATCGGCCAGGGCTACGACGACGGGCTCGCCGGGATCGCGTCGGCATTCGGCGTGAACCTCGACGACGAACCCGAACCGGCTCCCCCGTCCCGCACCGACCCCACCGTGGCCTATCCGCCCTCCGCACCCCCTCCCGGGCAGTACCCACCCGCGCATCCGGGCCAGTTCGCGCCCCCGCCGGGCGCCCCTCCCGGTCGGTTTCCGGGCGGCCCGGCCGCGGCTCCGCACAACCCGCCGCCGCCGTACCCGGGCGGACCGGGTGTCCCGCCCGGACAGCACCAGCCTTCGTACGCCTCTCAGCAAGGAGCCCAGCCCGTGCACAGCGACCTGTTCGATCCCTCGCACGCCGAGGTCAACGGCCTCGGTATCCAGAAACAGGGCGGCAAGATGGTCAAGGTCGGCCTCAACGGGGAGGTGATGGCGCGGGCCGGGTCGATGGTGGCCTATCAGGGTGAATTGCAGTTCCAGGCCCTGGGTTCCGGCGGGATCGGGCGGGCCATCCGCCAGCACCTGACCGGGGAGGGTGTGCCGTTGATGAAGGTCAGCGGGCGCGGTGACCTGTTCCTGGCCAACAGCGCCGCCGACGTGCACCTCATCGATCTCGACGGCACCGACGGGCTCACCATCAACGGCGCCAATGTCCTCGCCTTCGACCCGACCCTGCAGTACGACATCGGCCGCGTCCAGGGCGCCGCGAGCTACGCCTCCAACGCGGGCCTGTTCAACTGCGTGTTCACCGGCCGCGGCCGCATCGCCATCACCACCCACGGCTCCCCGGTGGTCCTCAGCGTCGACCAGGCCACCTACGCCGACCCCAATGCCGCCGTCGCCTGGTCGTCGAGCCTGCAGACCGGCATCAAGCGCAACGACTCCTTCGGCCTGGGCCGCCTGATGGGCCGCAGCACCGGCGAGGCCAGCACCCTGTCGTTCACCGGCCGCGGTTTCGTCATCGTCCAGCCCTCGGAGCTGCCCCCTGGCGGCCTGATCGGCGGCACCGGCGGCGGCCAGCAGGCGGGCCACGGCGGCGGCCTGTTCGGCTGACGAAAAAGTCCGGCGGCACACCCTGGGGTGCGCCGCCGGACGATGGTCGATCGGGATCTAGGAGCCCGCGCGTTCCTTGCGGGCCTGGCGACGGGCCTCGCGCATGGCGTTGAGTTCCTGCTCCAGGCTCTCGGCGATGCGGAACTGGCCGGTGTCGTAGACATTGACCGGCTCGATGGCCTCGTAGCCGAAGTTGGCCTCCGCGAAGGCCTTCTCGACGCGCGCCTCGATGTCGGAGATGGTGCTCTTGCGGGCGGCGGGGACCGCGTCGGCGGGCTTGGTCGCCTCGGTGGGCTCGGCCGGCTTGGGCGCGGGCTCGGGCGCGGCGGCGGGCACCGTGGACTTCTTGGTGGCCTTGTCCGAGGCCGACGGCTTGCCGATGCCGAACCGCTTGCGCTTCTCGGTGGGGCGGCCGTTGCCGACCGGCTCGCTCGGCGTCCAGGCGGGCTCACGGGTGACGGGCACCGTGGGGGCGGTCGCGGCGGGCGGCTCCGGGCTCGACAGCCCGGGCATCGGCGGCTGATAGGTCAGGCGCACCGAGTCGGTGGGCTGCCGGTTGAGCAGGCTCTCGGCCGGATCGGGCATGTCCCGGATCTGGCTGGTCGCGCGGGTGATGGCCAGGCCGTAGCGCGCGCTGGCCGCGTCGTGGATGAGCAGCGCGACACCGATCATCACCGGCGCCACCGCGTGCACCGCGGCGTCGTACCAGCGCCCGTCGCGCACATAGGGATAGGTGTTGAGTGTGACGGTCAGGCCGAGCAGCGCCAGTTCGGCGAGCGCGACCTGGCGCCGGTTGTCGATGACGCCCCACTCGGCGACCTTGTTGGTGCCGACCATGATGATGATCAGGCAGACGCTGATCATCGCCTCGAGCAGATAGCTGAACCAGAACAGCGGATCGCTGGGCCCACCGGGCGCGATGTTCTGCTGGACGTTCACCGCCGACCACAGCATGCCCGCGCCGACGACGCCCGCCAGCGCTTTGAGCGACCACGACCGATGCCGGTACAGCGAAGCCAGCTTCGCGTGCGGGCTCGATTCGCGCCGCTGGGAGGCCATCGCCTTTCTGGCGAGCAGCAGATCTCGCATGTCGGCCTTCTCGATTGCTTCGGTGGTCTGTCGGGCGCGGTCGGAGGCCTGGGCCATCGCCTGGGTGTGTTTCCAGCGCTGTTCGCGATCCTGTTCACGGATGCGTTCGGCGAGTTCCCGTTCGGCGCGCAGCTCGTCTTCCGACAGCGCGTCGGTGAGCGCCGGATCGAATTGATAGGCCAGGCGCCCGCGCGCGCGTTCGACGCGCTGGGCGAGCTGGGTGACGTCGTCCTCGAGCGGAGTCTCGATGGTCATGCCACACCACCGCCCCGGCGTCGCGAAGGCAGGCGGGTGACCACACGTGTGAACGGCACACGCCATTCTTAGTCCATCCACCCTCGAGCGCGAAACCGATGCTCGGACACCGCTCCCCAGACACGGCGCGCCGCGCGCGACACGCGCAACAGATCCTGCGGATTTCGTGGGCTGCGAAGATAATCGCCGCCCGCCGCCGGGACCGGAGTTTCCGGCCGTTCGGTGCCCGACTGTTGCCGAACATCGTTCGTGTCCCGTGCGGGCCGGGCGTGTCGGTTCACCGGGCGACGTGGCCGCCCGCGCCATAGGGTAGGCCGAAACGGGGGGCCGCCGAAGGGGTTCGGGGCTCGCCCGCGAGATCGATTCCGAGGGTGGAGAATTGACCGAGTACACCGAGCCGGACCGCGCCGTCGCCGACCGGCTCGAGCCGTGGATCGCGCGCCTGGGCGCCGACCGCAAGGCCTACCAGCACCACGTCCTGCGCGTTCTGCGCTTCGCAGACCTGCTGTTCGCGCGCACCGGCGCTCCGGGACCGCCGCCGAGCGGACGCGAGGAGTTCGTCACCGCGGCCACCTTCCACGATCTGGGCATCTGGGCCGCGGGCACCTTCGACTATCTCGAGCCCTCCTGCGCGCTGGCGGGCGACTGGCTGATCGCGCACGGCCGCGAGGACCTGTCCGAGCTGGTCTGCCGGATGATCCGCGACCACCACCGGATCCGCCCGGCCGGTCGCGCCGCCGATCCGGTGGAACTGTTCCGCCGCGCGGATCTGATCGATGTCTCCTGCGGCGCGCGGCGCTTCGGCCTGTCCTTCGCCACCTATGTGGGCGTCGTCCGGCAGCTCCCGGACAGCGGTTTCCACCTCAAGCTCGCGGAGCTCACGATGCGCCGCGCACTCATCCATCCACTGTCTCCGCTACCGATGATCCGCTGGTGAGAGGCCATTTTCGCGATATTATTGTCACGGCGCCAATACTGGTGCACACTGGTAGCCGTAACCACCGGTCACATCTGGACCGGTGCTGTGCCGAGCCGTAAGGAGACTCGATGGCCGCCAATCGTTCCAGCTGGATGAACGAGGACCTGGACGCCCTGCGCGACCTCGCCCGCGCTTTCATGGCCAAGGAACTCGTGCCGAACATCGACAAGTACCGCGAGCAGCACCACGTGGACCGCGACCTGTGGAACAAGGCCGGCGAAGTGGGCCTGCTGTGTCTGTCGATCCCGGAGGAGTACGGCGGCGGTGGCGGCACCTTCGCCCACGAGGCCGTGCTCATGGAGGAGCAGGCCCGCGCGGTCGACACCTCGTGGGGCGTCAGCCTGCACAACGGCATCGTCGCGCACTACCTGCTCGCCTACGGCACCGAGGAGCAGAAGAAGCAGTGGCTGCCCAAGATGGCCAGCGGTGAGGTCGTCGGCGCCATCGCGATGACCGAGCCCGGCACCGGCTCGGACCTGCAGGCCGTCAAGGCCAAGGCCATCCGCGACGGCGACGAGTACGTCATCAACGGGTCCAAGACCTTCATCACCAACGGCGCCCAGGCCGACCTGATCATCCTGGTCGCCAAGACCGACCCCACCCAGGGCGCCGCCGGTGTCTCGCTGGTACTGGTCGAGGCCGACCGCGCCGGGTTCCGTCGCGGCCGCGTGCTGGACAAGATCGGCCAGAAGGGCCAGGACACCTCCGAGCTGTTCTTCGAGGACGTGCGCGTCCCGGTGACCAACCTGCTCGGCACCCAGGAGGGTCAGGGCTTCATCCAGCTCATGCAGCAGCTGCCGCAGGAGCGCCTGATCGTGTCGATGGGCGCGGTCGCGGGCATGGAGGTCGCCCTGGACCACACCCTGCGCTACACCAAGGAGCGCGAAGCCTTCGGCCGTCCGGTCTTCGGATTCCAGAACACCAAGTTCAAGCTGGCCGAGGTCGCCACCGAGGCGCGCATCGCGCGGGTGTTCATCGACGACTGCGTCGAGAAGCACATCCGCGGCGAGCTCGACATCCCCACCGTCGCCATGGCCAAGTGGTGGACCACCGACCGCGCCATGCAGATCGCCGACACCTGCCTGCAGCTCTTCGGTGGCTACGGCTACATGAACGAGTACCCGATCGCGCGCATGTGGGTCGACAACCGCGTCCAGCTCATCTACGCGGGCACCAACGAGATCATGAAAGAAATCATCGCCCGCAGCCTGTAGGTTCGCCGCACCCGATGACCTCGACCGGCCGCGCACAGCACCAGTGCGCGGCCGGTTGGCGCTGCGGGGCGGGCGGCCTATTCGGATTACGCCAGATTGGAATAGCACACGTCTGAACACCAC
>NZ_JBSGDP010000031.1:0-71771 GCF_053602435.1 Nocardia sp. NPDC004415 | reverse complement strand
TCACAATTTATTTTGTGTTTTTTTTGTTTAAACGCGGTTTCACAAACACACCACCCCCCCCCCCCCCCCCGGGGGCCCCCCCCCCCCCGCGGGGCGCCCCGCCCCTCGTCGTTTCCTCAGCCCTGGGTGGTGGTCACCGCGTCGAAGACCACATCGGCGACCGGGGTGCCGTCCGGTCCGCCGCCGACCACACCGGCGCCGGCGATGGTGGTCAGGGCGTCCAGGCCCCCGGTGACCCGGCCGAACGGGGTGTAGTTCGGCGGCAGCTGGGTGTCGCGGTAGACCAGGAAGAACTGGCTGCCGTTGGTGCCGGGGCCCGCGTTTGCCATGGCGACGGTGCCCGCGGGGTAGACCGCGCCCGCGAGGTTCTCGTCGCCGAACTGGTAGCCCGGCCCGCCCCGGCCGGTCGCGGTGGGGTCGCCGCACTGCAGCACGTAGATGCCCTCGGTGGTGAGGCGGTGGCAGCGGGTGTGGTCGAAGTAGCCTTCGCCGGCGAGGAAGACGAACGAGTTCACCGTGCGCGGGGCGGCCGCGGCGTCGAGGTCGACGGTCACGGGGCCGCAGGTGGTGTTCAGGGTGGCGGTGTACGAGGACGCGGGGTCGATGGTGAGCGGGGGCTCGACCGGCCACTGCTTGCCGTTGGGCTGGCCCGCGGCGGCGGGGACGCAGCCCGGGATCACCGCCTGCCGGACGGGCGCGGTGTGGGCGGCCGGTGCCACGGCCGCCAGGGTCGCCACGGCGGCGGCGAGGCCGACGACGGCACGGCGGAAGGATCGGTCCTGCGATGGGGTGCTCACCTGGACGGTGTCTCCTCGGGCTTGGGGGTGGATCCGGACGATGTACCGCGCATCCTGCCAGTAGCCGTCGTCACACGCGCGGGGACCGCCGGATCGTCACGAGGACGCAGTACAGCGGGCTACTACGCTGGGTCCCATGACGTCTGGGCACATCGAGATCTGGCACAACCCGCGCTGCTCCAAGAGCCGCAACGCCACCGCGCACCTCGACGCGACGGGTGTCGACTACACCGTGCGCCGCTACCTCGACGATCCGCCGACCGTCGCGGAACTGCGCGCCGTGCTGGCGCGGCTGGGCGCCGAACCCTGGGACATCACCCGCACCGGCGAGGACGTCGCCAAGGAACTCGGCCTCGGCGGCTGGGGCCGAACCGACGCCGATCGGGAACGATGGCTGGCCGCGCTGGCCGAGCATCCGAAGCTGATCCAGCGGCCGATCGTGCTCACCGCCGACGGCGGCGCGGTGGTCGCCAGGGACGAGGAAACCCTGCGCCGCCTGGACTGACCGTCGTTCGCCCGAAGGTAACCATCGGTCCCGCGGTGGGCTGCCGCTCGGCACGCGGGCAGGTGCTCACCCGAGGTCTGTGTCTCGCCCGTCTTCCTCGGCCAGCAGGCCGGGGAGCAGGAGGCGGGTGTCGGGGACGAACGGCCGGGCCGGATCCCGCAGCAGCGCGCGGAATTCGGCGATCCCGCACCACCAGCCCGCGGCGATCTCGGTGGGCTGGTGGTGGATCGGCCCGTCGTAGCGCACCTCGTAGCCGAACAGGTGGCACCGCAGCGGGCGCCCCTCCCAGCTGCCGTCCCAGGAAGCCTTCGCGCGCAACGGCAGCCGGGTGCCCGCGGGCAGGGCGATGCCGAGTTCCTCGCGCAGTTCGCGGACCGCGGTGTCGGCCGGGTCCTCGCCGGCGTCCACCACACCACCCGCCAGGCAGTCGTGCAGACCCGCGAAGACGAGTTTGCTGTCGGTACGCCGGTGCACGTACACGCGAGCGCCGTCGCCGGAACGGACGAGGACACCGGCGCTGGCGTGCCACAGTCCGTCGCGGTAGACGGTGCCGCGCTCGGCGGCACCGATCACCTGTCCGGCGGCGTCGTAGACGGCGAGCAGTTCCGATTCCGGGTGCGCTGACACCGCCCGAGGGTAGCGCCGTTCACCGGCGGCGCGGTTTCGCTCCCGGCCGCGGTGCCCTGGCGCGGGACGCGGTGATGGCAGCCGCTGCCGCGGTGGCGGCCTCCGCGGCGAGCACCCGCCGGATGACGTACTGCTGCGCACACGTCCACACCGCGTTCGTGGCGAAATACACCAGCACCACCACCGGCATGATCGCCCCGCCGACCAGCGCGCCCGCCGGAAACACCCACAGCGACAGCACCCGCAGCACGGCCGCCGTGCCGTCGGTGCCCACCGGGGCGAGCCGGGCGGTGAGATGGCTCGCCACCGCGGCGAGCAGCGCCAGCGGGACGGCCAGCGCCGCCACCGCGACGATCAGTTCGCCCGCGCCGAAGACGGTCGCCGAGAGGGGAGCGCCGAAGAGGTGGGCGTCGAGGAAGGCGCCGACCTCGGGGGCGCCGAACAGGTAGTTGGCCGTGGCGCGATTGACCTCGTCGGTCAGCGGGGTGCTCGTCGAGGCGAACGGACCGATCGCGGACGCGCCGGTGCGGTCGAAGGAGCGCAGCACATGGAACAGCCCGAGGAACACCAGGGCCTGGCCCAGCAGCGGGACGAAGCCCGCGAACAGGCGCACACCGTGCGCTCGGTGCAGATCGCGGATCGCGGCGGCCTGCGCGCGGGGGTCGTCGCGATGGGTGCGGCGCAGGCGGTCGATGCGTGGTTGCAGCGTGCGCAGGGTGGCCTGTGACCGGGCTTGGCGCAGGGCCGGGATCACCAGCAGCGCGCGCACGGTGACCACGAGTGCCACCACGGCCAGCAGCCAGGCGAGGCCGTCGGCCGCGCCGAGGGGGAGGGCGAAGAGCCGGTGCCAGCACCACAGCAGGGCGGACACCGGGACATAGACGATATCGAGCATGACGGAACGACCTGTCCGGACGGCGTGCGGGAACGCACGAAAAGGGGAGTGGGATCACGAATCCGACAGGGACGCCGACACGGCGGCCTGTCAGTGGTGATCGGCTCCCGGTGCCCGCGGCCGGGGACGGCCCGGGGTGTCCGGATTGCTCTGGGGGAGGAAGGAACCGCGCAATCGGCGCTGGGCGGAGCGGGGTGGACCCGCGGTGGCGACCCGGACCGGCAGGTGCCTGCGGGTGGTGATCGCGGCCAGCGCGCAGACCATCGCCGCGGCGACGGCACCGAAGGCCAGTGCCCGGGTGGCCTCGCCGCCCGGTACGGTGAGCAGCACGATGGCGGGCAGCAGGCACGCGAGAACCGCGTACGCCATCACCATCGCCCGTGCCTGCATGATGGCGAGCATACCCGGCCGGTCGCGGCGGCCCGGATTGCTGGAACGCGATGTCACGGGCAACGGCCGTCCGCGTATCGTGGGGGCTGTGACTGCACCTTCCGCCCATGCCGAGCAGCCCGTCGGTGACGGGCGCGCGACCCGCTGGCACGGGCACAAGGCCCGCCGCCGGGCGGAGATGATCGACGCCGCCGTCGAGGTGATCGAACAGCACGGCGTGGAGATCTCGGTGCAGCTGATCGCCGAACACCTGGCCCTGCCCCGGCCGGTGGTGTACCGGCACATCGGTGGCCGCGCCGAGCTCGACGCGCTCGCCCGCAGACGCATCCTGGAACTGCTGCTCGCCGAACTGCTGCCCGCCCTGCAACCCAACGGCACCCTCAAGGACGCGGTACGCGGGGCCATCGGCACCTACCTGGACTGGATCGAACTGCACCCGAACCTGCACCGGTTCCTCGGCGACGCGCCCCAGGAGGGCGGTGCGAGCCTGTCCGGTGCGGGCCGGGAGGTCGGCGGTCAGCTGGCCGACATGTTCGCCGCGACGCTCGCCCGCTTCGGCATCGACCCCGCCCGGGCCCGGCCGATGGCCTTCGGCATGGTCGGGCTCGTCGACGGTGTCGTGGCGAGCTGGCGGGCCGAGCCGGAACCGGTGCTGGGCGCCGAGCAGATCCAGGGCATCCTCACCGAGTCGGTGCTGTCGCTGTTCGAGGGCAACGCGCGCAGTCTCGGCGTACCGCTGCAACGGGATTCGCTGGTCGCCGACCTGCTGGTGGCCCCGGACGCCGCGCCGCCGCCCGAGGCCCGCCTGCGCTGATCAGCTCGTCCGCGCCAGCAGGCCGTAGCCGCGGTGCCACAGCCACTCCACCGGGCCGCGCTCGAAGCGGCGCAGCCACAGGTGGGCGAATGCGGTGATCGCCAGGATGACCACCAGGTAGATCGCGATCGTGAAAGGCACCCGTGCGTCGGGGGAGACGCGCGCGGCGAGCCCGAGACCCCAGCCGTAGCACAGCATTCCGGCGATCAGGTTCTGCAGGATGTAGCAGCTCAGCGCCGTGCGGCCGACCTCGCTCAGCCGGGTGCCGGTGAAGCCGAGGCGCGGTCTGCGCAGGTAGAAGGCCGCGACCGCGGCGAGGATGCCCAGCGAGACCAGCGGCGCGGTGCCGTAGCGGGTGAACAGCACCAGATCGCCGCCGAGGAAGCCGCCGGCCACGAAGTCGATCGGGGCCGCGACACCGAAGCCGACGATCATGAGCCACTTGCGGATTCGCGCGCCCTCGGGCCGGAAGACCCCGGCGCGGTAGAACCGGGCGCCGAGCAGGAACAGGGCCACCGACATCGGGAAGATGAAGATCGCCTCCACCCGGAAGGCGAGCGCGTGGTCGAGGCGGAACAGCACCAGATCCCAGAACGAACCGTCGGCGTAGGGATTCGGGTCCAGCGTGGACGGTTCGCGGTCGTCGCCCTCGGGTTCGAAGGCCAGGGCCACGGCCACGAGGGTGAGCAGGGTGAGGTGGATCGAGGTCGCGACGATCACCCAGCGGCGTTGGGCCCGTTCGCTCGTCGCCAGCAGGTAGGCCACCACGAGGCCGGTGACCGCGTACCCCATGAGCACGTCGAACTCCGCGACGAGCAGGAAGTTCAGCAGGCCGTCGAGGAACAGCAGCGCCGCGCGCCACGGGTAGCTGCCCGGCCAGCGCCTGCCCGCGCGCCGGGCCGAACTCTGCTGGATGGCCAGCCCGATGCCGAACATCACCGTGAGCAAGCCGAGGAACTTGCCCTGCACGAGCTGCTGCAACAGCCGCTCCGACCACATCCAGCCGTTCTGCGCGGCCGAGCCCAGCCCGTCGATGTAACCGACGAGACCGGCCGGGTCGGTGAAGATCCAGATATTGGTGCCCAGGGTGCCCAGAATCGCGATGCCGCGCAGGACATCCAGGGCGAGCAGCCGCCCCGGCCGCGGCCGATCGGTGGGGGCGAGTTGCTGCAGGGTTTCGCTCATGGACCGAGTATCGCGACGCCGGCCGCGCCGCGGATCGCTCACGAGGACCACCCCGGGTCATCCGACCGGCGGACCCGGCGTACTGGCCGCGACGGGCTGAGCTGGGCGGGGAGGCGAGCTCGCGGCGAGATGCGGGTGCGGGCCGGGCGCGTCGCCTAGGCTCGACAGCATGCAGCGCATCATCGGAATCGAGGTCGAGTACGGCATCTCGACCCCCACGGAGCCGACGGCCAACCCGATCCTCACCTCCACCCAGGCCGTGCTCGCCTACGCGGCCGCCGAAGGGGTGCCGCGAGCCAAGCGGACCCGCTGGGACTACGAGGTGGAATCCCCGCTGCGTGACGCGCGTGGTTTCGACCTGAGCCGGATGAGCGGACCCGCTCCCGTGATCGACGCCGACGAGGTCGGCGCGGCCAACATGATCCTCACCAACGGCGCCCGGCTCTACGTCGACCACGCGCACCCGGAGTACTCCGCGCCCGAGGTCGTCGACCCGCTCGACGCGGTCATCTGGGACAAGGCCGGGGAGCGGGTGATGGAGGCCGCCGCCCGGCACGCCTCGAGCGTCCCCGGCGCGCCGCGCCTACAGCTGTACAAGAACAACGTCGACGGCAAGGGCGCCTCCTACGGCACCCACGAGAACTACCTGATGAGCCGCGACACCCCGTTCAGCCACATCATCGCGGGCCTGACCCCGTTCTTCGTCTCCCGGCAGGTCATCTGCGGGTCCGGCCGGGTCGGCATCGGCCAGTCCGGCGACCACGCGGGCTTCCAGCTGTCCCAGCGCGCGGACTACATCGAGGTCGAGGTCGGCCTGGAGACCACCCTCAAGCGCGGCATCATCAACACCCGCGACGAGCCGCACGCCGACGCCGACAAGTACCGGCGCCTGCACGTGATCATCGGCGACGCCAACCTGGCCGAGATGTCGACCTACCTCAAGGTCGGCACCACCGCCCTGGTGCTGGACCTGATCGAGGCGGGCGAGGACCTCTCGGAGTTCCAGCTGGCCCGCCCGGTCACCGCGGTGCACCAGATCAGCCACGATCCGAGCCTGCGCGCCACCGTGGCGCTGGCCGACGGCCGCGAGCTGACCGGCCTTGCGCTGCAACGGCTCTACCACGAGCGGGTGGCCAAGTTCGTCGACCGCGAAGGCAACGACGACCCGCGCGTGCGCGACATCGTCGACAACTGGGCGATGGTCCTGGACCTGCTCGAGCGCGACCCGATGGAATGCGCCAACCTGCTCGACTGGCCGGCCAAGCTGCGCCTGCTCGAGGGCATGCGCAGCCGTGAGGGCCTGGGCTGGGCCGCGCCCAAACTGCACCTGATGGACCTGCAGTACTCCGATGTGCGCCTGGACAAGGGTCTCTACAACCGTCTGGTCGCCCGCGGCTCGATGAAGCGCCTGGTCAGCGAGCAGCAGGTGCTCGACGCCATGACCAAGCCGCCGACCGACACCCGCGCCTACTTCCGCGGCGAGTGTCTGCGCCGTTTCGGTGCCGATATCGCCGCCGCCAGTTGGGATTCGGTGATCTTCGATCTCGGCGGCGATTCGCTGGTGCGAATCCCCACCCTGGAGCCGCGCCGGGGCACGAAAGCCCACGTCGGCAAGCTGCTCGACGCCGCGGAATCGGCCGCCGAGCTCGTCGAACAACTCACCCACTGAGGCGATTCCCGGCACGGTAGGGCGACAATCCGATCGCTAATGGACCACCTTGTCGGATCCGCTCGGTAGGGTTGAGGGACTGGCACGAACATCGTGATGAGGAAGAGGAGGTCGGCGGCCATGGCACAAGAGCAGACCAAGCGCGCCGGGGGTGGCGACGAGGACGAGGGCCCCGAGGGCGTCGACGCGGCCGGGCAGGAACGCCGCGAGAAGCTGGCGGAGGAGACCGACGACCTGCTCGACGAGATCGATGACGTGCTCGAGGAGAACGCCGAGGACTTCGTGCGGGCATATGTGCAGAAGGGCGGCCAGTGACCTCAGGTGATCCGTTGCGCCTCCACGCGGGGCAGGCTCTCTCCTCGTTCACCGAACACCTGCGGATGCATGCACCGGACCTGTTGCCCGGCAACAGGTTCGGTGCCTCCGACCTGAGCGCCGGGGCGGACTTCGCGCCGCACGGCACCACGATCGTCGCGGTCAGCTACCGCGGCGGCGTGCTGATCGCCGGCGACCGGCGGGCCACCCAGGGCAACCTGGTGGCCTCGCGCGACATGGAGAAGGTCTACATCACCGACACCTTCTCCGCGGCGGGCATCGCCGGCACGGCCGGGCTGGCCGTGGAGATGGTGCGGTTGTTCGCGGTGGAGCTCGAGTACTACGAGAAGATCGAAGGCGTGTCACTGACCTTCGACGGCAAGGCCAACAAGCTGTCGAAGATGGTGCGCGACAATCTCCCGGCCGCCATGCAGGGGCTGGCCGTGGTGCCGCTGCTGGTCGGGTTCGACGACCAGGTCACCGACCCGGACAAGGCGGGGCGGATCGTGTCGTTCGACGTGGTGGGTTCGCGCAGTGAGGAACGGTTCGGCTACACCGCGGTCGGTTCCGGCTCGATGTTCGCCAAGTCCTCGCTGAAGAAGACCTACCGCGCCGGTCTCGACCACGAGCAGGCGCTGCGGATCGCGGTCGAGTCGCTGGTCGACGCCGCCGACGACGACACCGCCACCGGTGGGCCCGACCCGCTGCGCGGGATCTACCCGACGGTGGTGCTGATCGACGCCGACGGCGCGGTGGAGGTCTCCGAGGACGAGCTCGCCGCGGTCGCCACGGCGATCGCGGTCGACCGGGCGGCCGCACAGAACGGGGGTGCCAGCGCATGACGCTGCCTTACTACGCGTCCGCCGAGCAGATCATGCGCGACAAGACCGAGCTCGCCCGCAAGGGCATCGGCCGGGGTCGCAGCGTGGTGGTGCTGGTGTACGACAAGGGTGTGCTGTTCGTCGCGGAGAATCCGTCGGCGACGCTGCACAAGATCAGTGAGCTCTACGACCGCATCGGGTTCGCGGCCGTGGGCAAGTACAACGAGTTCGAGGCGCTGCGCCGGGGCGGCATCCTGCAGGCCGACCTCAAGGGCTACCAGTACGACCGGCGCGATGTCACCGGTCGGAGCCTGGCCAACTTGTACGCGCAGAGCCTGGGCTCGATCTTCACCGATCAGCTCAAGCCCTACGAGGTGGAGCTGTGCGTGGCCGAGGTGGGGTATCCGGAGCAGTCGCCGACCTCGGTGCTGTACCGGATCACCTTCGACGGCTCGATCGTCGACGAGCGCGAGTACGTGGTGATGGGCGGCACCACCGAGCCCATCGTGACCGCGCTCAAGGCCGCCTACAAGCCGGGATTGTCCCTGGACGCGGCGCTGAAGGTGGCGATCGGCGCCCTGCAGGCAGGCCAGCCCGAAGCCGACAAGGACAAGCGCTCGCTCGGTGGGGCCTCGCTCGAGGTGGCCACGCTCGAGCAGGCGCGGCCGCGGCGGGCCTTCCGCAGGCTGCAGGGCCCGGCCCTGGAGAAGGCACTGGGCAGTGCGCCGAAGGCGAAAGCCGTGAAAGAGGCGAAGCTGCCCGAACCCGAGGACGACGCGGGGGAATAGCCCGCCGTCATGATCACGCCGGGCCCGCGGACCACCACGGTTCGCGGGCCCGTTCGCATGCCCCCGAGGCGGCGGGTGACACTGTCCGAATCGTTGTGAACACGTATGCAGATGGGTTGTCCGGAGCGCCGCGCGGGCACTGCTCATGGCTGTAGTGTCGATGGTGTGCAGCGACGAATCATGGGGATCGAGACCGAGTTCGGTGTGACATGCACCTTCCACGGTCACCGTCGGCTGTCCCCCGACGAGGTAGCCCGGTACCTGTTCCGCCGGGTGGTGTCCTGGGGCCGTAGCTCTAATGTCTTCCTTCGCAACGGTGCCAGGTTGTACCTCGACGTCGGATCACACCCGGAGTACGCGACCGCGGAATGCGACAGCCTGGTGCAGCTGGTCACCCACGACCGGGCCGGTGAGCGGGTCCTGGAGGACCTGCTCATAGACGCCGAACAGCGTCTCGCCGAGGAAGGCATCGGCGGCGACATCTACCTGTTCAAGAACAACACCGACTCCGCGGGCAACTCCTACGGCTGCCACGAGAACTTCCTCGTGGTGCGCGCCGGCGAGTTCTCCCGGATCTCGGACGTGTTGCTCCCGTTCCTGGTCACCCGCCAGCTCATCTGCGGTGCGGGCAAGGTGTTGCAGACGCCCAAGGCGGCCACGTTCTGCCTCTCGCAGCGGGCCGAGCACATCTGGGAGGGCGTCTCCTCGGCGACCACCCGGTCGCGCCCGATCATCAACACCCGCGACGAGCCGCACGCCGACGCCGAGAAGTACCGGCGCCTGCACGTGATCGTGGGCGACTCCAACATGGCCGAGCCGACGACGATGCTCAAGGTGGGCACCGCCTCGCTGGTGCTGGAGATGATCGAGGCGGGCGTCTCGTTCCGCGACTTCGCCCTCGACAATCCGATCCGGGCGATCCGCGAGGTGAGCCACGATCTGACCGGCCGTCGTCCGGTCCGGCTGGCCGGTGGCCGGCAGGCCAGCGCGCTCGAGATCCAGCGCGAGTACTACGCCCGCGCCGTCGAGCACCTGCGCAATCGTGACCGCGATCCGCAGGTCGACGCGGTGGTGGACCTGTGGGGCCGCACCCTCGACGCGGTCGAGGCGCAGGACTTCGCCAAGGTCGACACCGAGATCGACTGGGTGATCAAGCGCAAGCTGTTCCAGCGCTACCAGGACCGCTACAGCATGGAGCTGTCCGATCCCAAGATCGCCCAGCTGGACCTGGCCTACCACGACATCAAGCGTGGTCGCGGCGTGTTCGACCTGCTGCAGCGCAAGGGCCTGGCCAAGCGGATCACCGAGGACGAGGCCGTCGACGCCGCGGTGGAGACCCCGCCGCAGACCACCCGGGCCAAGCTGCGCGGTGATTTCATCACCGCCGCCCAGGAAGCGGGCCGGGACTTCACGGTCGACTGGGTGCATCTGAAGTTGAACGATCAAGCGCAACGCACGGTGTTGTGCAAGGATCCGTTCCGGTCGGTCGACGAGCGGGTCGACCGGCTGATCGCCTCGATGTAGGCGAACCCCCGAGACGGGGGGATGTCGACGGGACCGGTGGCGCAAGGGAGCGATGCGTAGGCGCCGCCGGTCCCGTCGTGTGTCCGGACCGGCCCGTCAGCCGGTGACGGCCACGCTCGCGTAGGTGCCGCGCAGTCCGGCGATGAACGAGGTGAGCGCCAGCTCGAAGCTGTCGTCGTCGATCTCGTCGGCGATCGCGCGCAGCAGGTGTGCCTGATTGAGGTGCGGGTAGCGGTCCCGGTAGACCTGCACGTCGTCGGCGAAGCCGCTCGCGAACGAGCCGACCGTCGAGCCCATCACCAGGTAGCGGGTGGCCGCGCCGATCATGGTCGCGTAGCGCGGTGGCCAGCCCGCGCCGACCAGGCCGCCGTGCACGGCGTCGGCCGCGCGCAGGTTCTCCGCGCGCCTGCCGGGGCCCGCGGCGAGGTACGGCACGAAATTCGGGTGCGCGACCAGCGCCGAGCGGTAGCTGCGCGCCCAGGCGGCCAGGGCGTCGTGCCAGGGCAGGGTGTCGAAGGCCGAGGTGTCGACGTGGCTCATGATGCCCGTCGCGATGTCGTCGAACAGGTCGTCCTTGTTCGGGTAGTGGCCGTAGAGCGAGGCGGCCTGCACGCCCAGTTCGGCGGCGAGCTTGCGCATGGAGACCTCGGCGAGGCCGTCGCGGTCGATCAGGGTCAGGGCGGTGTCGCGGATGCGGTCACGGCTCAACAGCGGTACGCGCGGCCTCGCCATGCGCCACTCCTTGTCTGCTCCGGGGTCGGGTCGGAACGCTATCACCGATCGCCGACCTGGCTCTTGCGTAACCGAACGGCGTTAGGTTACGGTGCCACCGTTAAAACTAACACTGTTCGGTTCAGGAGTCGTCCCCGATGGATCTCGCACTCAGCCCCGCCCACCACGATCTGCGCGAACTCGCCCGCACCTGGGTGGACAAGGAGGTCGTCCCGTACGCCACCGAGTGGGACCGGGCCGAATCGGTCGATCCGGCGATCGTCGGCAAGCTCGGCGCGCTGGGCTTCCTCGGGATCGGGATCGACGAGGAGTACGGCGGCTCCGGTGGCGACGCGCTGGCCTACTGCGTGCTGCTCGAGGAACTCGGGCGGGGCGACAGCGCGGTGCGCGGCATCGTGTCGGTGTCGCTGGGCCTGGTCGGCAAGTCGATCGCCGCCTACGGGACCGAGGAACAGAAGCGCCACTACCTGCCGCCGCTGTGCGCGGGCGAGCAGCTGGGTTGCTTCGCGCTCACCGAGCCGGGCACCGGCTCCGACGCCGCGAGCCTGATCACCCGCGCCACCCGCGACGGCGACGACTGGGTCATCGACGGCACCAAGATCTTCATCACCAACGGCACCTGGGCCGATGTCGCGCTGGTGTTCGCGCGCACCGGCGGGCCGGGGCCCAAGGGCGTGACCGCCTTCCTCGTTCCGACCGACGCGCCCGGCTTCGGCCGCACCGAGATCAAGGGCAAGCTCGGCCTGCGCGGCCAGGCCACCGCCGAACTCGTCCTCGACAAGGTGCGGGTGCCGGACGCGCTGCGACTCGGTGCGCAGGGCGAGGGGTTCCGGATCGCCATGGCCGCCCTGGACAAGGGCCGGATGGGCGTCGCGGCCGGGTGTGTCGGGGTGGCGCGCGCGTGTCTCGAGGCCGCGGTGCGCTACGCGGGGGAGCGTGAGCAGTTCGGCAAGCCCATCGCCGGCTATCAGCTGGTGCAGGAGCTGCTCGCCGACATCGCGGTGGAGACCGAGGCGGCGCGGCTGCTGGCCTGGCGCGCCGCCGATCTGGTCGACCGGGGCGAGCCGTTCGGCACCGCGGCGTCGATGGCCAAGCTGTTCGCCTCCGAGACCGCGGTCAAGGCTGCCAACAATGCGATCCAGGTGTTCGGTGGCTACGGCTACATCGACGAGTACCCCGTCGCCAAGTACCTGCGCGACGCGCGCGTGCTGACCCTCTACGAGGGCACCACCCAGATCCAGAAACTGCTCATCGGCCGCGCCCTGACCGGCGTGAACGCCATCGTCTGACCTCAGGAGTACGAACAATGACCCGTAGAACCGCCTTCGTCACCGGCGCCGCCCGCGGCATCGGCGCCGCGACCGCGGCCCGGCTGGCCGCCGACGGCTGTGCCGTCGCCGTCGTCGACCTCGACGCCGACGCGGCCGTGCTCACCGCCGGGAAGATCAATGCCGCGGGCGGCACCGCGATCGGCGTCGGCTGCGATGTCGCCGACGAGACCTCGGTCGCCGACGCGGTGGCCCGCACCGTCGCCGATCTCGGCACGCTGGACGTGCTGGTGAACAACGCCGGCGTGCTGCGCGACAACCTGCTGTTCAAGATGTCGGTCGAGGACTGGGACACCGTCATGGCCGTGCACCTGCGCGGGGCGTTCCTGTGCAGCAAGGCCGCCCAGCAGCACATGGTCGAGCACGGCGGCGGCGCCATCGTCAACACCTCGAGTGTGTCGGCGCTGGGCAATCGCGGACAGGCCAACTACGCCGCCGCCAAGGCGGGCATCCAGGGCCTGACCCGCACGCTGGCCATGGAACTGGGCCCGTTCGGCATCCGCGTCAACGCGGTCGCGCCCGGGTTCATCGCCACCGAGATGACCGCGGCCACGGCCGCCCGGATCGGCGTGAGTGCCGAGGAACTCCAGGCGAAGACCGCCGCGATCACCCCGCTGCGGCGGGTCGGTACACCCGAGGACATCGCGAACGTGGTCGCGTTCCTGGCCTCGGACGACGCGGGGTTCGTCACCGGCCAGACCGTGTACGTCGACGGCGGACGCCGTCTCTAGATCGCAGGAGATCAGCATGCAGCGCACAGTTTTCACCGATGAGCACGAGGCGTTCCGCAAGACCGTGCGGGCCTTCGTCGAATCGCAGGTCGTGCCGGTGTACGACCAGTGGTACGAGGCGGGCATCGTCCCGCGCACCTTCTACCGCTCGCTGGCCGAGCTGGGGGTGTTCGGTATCGAGGTGCCCGAGGAGTACGGCGGCGCCGGGGTCGACTCGTTCAAGTTCCAGGCGATCCTCATCGAGGAGACCGCCAGGGCCGGAGTGTCTTTCGGTGGGTCGAGCGTGCACGTGGGGCTGTGCCTGCCCTACCTGAAGAACCTCGCGAGCGAGGAACAGAAGCAGCGTTGGCTGCCGGGCTTCGTCACCGGCGAGATCATGTTCGCCATCGCCATGACCGAACCGGGCACCGGATCGGATCTGGCCGGGATGCGCACCACCGCGCAGCTGTCCGAGGACGGCACCCACTACGTGCTCAACGGCGCCAAGACGTTCATCACCGGCGGCGTGCACGCCGACCGGGTGATCGTCTGCGCGCGCACCGCCCCGCCGACCGAGACCGACCGCCGCCACGGGATCTCCCTGTTCGTGGTCGACACCAGCTCCCCGGGCTACACCGTCGGCCGCAAGCTCGACAAGCTGGGCCTGAAGGTCTCCGACACCGCCGAACTCTCGTTCACCGAGGTGCGGGTGCCGGTGGCCGATCTGCTCGGCGAGGCCGACCAGGGCTTCCGCTACCTGGGCCAGAACCTGCCGCAGGAACGGCTCTCCATCGCCGTCGGCGCCTACGCCCAGGCGAGGGCCGCGATCCGGTTCGCCCTCGAATACACCCGGGGCCGCACCGTTTTCGGTCAGCCGGTGGCGCAGTTCCAGAACACCAAGTTCGAACTGGCCGCCTGCCGCGCCGAGGTCGACGCCGCCGAGGCCGTGGTCGACCGCGCGCTCGAAGCCCTCGACCGCGGCGAACTCACCCCCGCCGACGCCGCGTCGGCGAAACTGTTCTGCACCGAGGTGGCCTCGCGCGTGATCGACCGCTGCCTGCAACTGCACGGCGGCTACGGCTACATCACCGAGTACCCGGTCGCCCGCCTCTACGCCGACAACCGCGTCAACCGCATCTACGGCGGCACCAGCGAGGTGATGAAGATGATCATCGCCAAGGACATGGGCCTGTGACCGGCGTGGCGTACCTGGTCGACGGCGTGCGCACGCCGTTCGGCCGCTACGGCGGCGCACTGGCCGAGGTGCGCCCCGACGACCTGGCCGCGCACGCGATCCGCGCGCTCGTCGAGCGGCAGCCCGCGGTGGACTTCGGCGCCGTGGACGATGTGGTGCTGGGCTGTGCCAATCAGGCCGGGGAGGACAACCGCAATGTCGCCCGGATGGCGGCGCTGCTGGCCGGGCTGCCGGTGACGGTGCCGGGTGTGACCGTCAACCGGCTGTGCGCGTCGGGCCTGGACGCCGTGGCCTACGCGGCGCGTGCGATCCGGGCCGGGGACGCCGATCTGGTGATCGCCGGCGGCGTCGAGTCGATGACGCGGGCGCCGTATGTCATGGCGAAAACCGGTGCGCCGTGGGACCGTTCGGCCCAGCTGGCCGACACCACCATCGGGTGGCGGCTGGTGAACCCGCGGATGCGGGAGCGCTACGGCACGGACTCGATGCCCGAGACGGCCCAGCACGTCGCCGACGACCACGGCATCGCGCGCGCCGACCAGGACGCGTTCGCGCTGCGCTCCCAGCAGCGCGCGGCGGCGGCCGTGGCCCGTGGCCGCCTGGCCGGGGAGATCACCCCGGTGCCGGTGCCGCGGCGCCGGGCCGAACCGGTGCTGGTCGACCGGGACGAACATCCGCGCGAGACCAGCCTCGACGCGCTCGCCGCCCTGCGCCCGGTGGTGGAAGGCGGGTCGATCACCGCCGGGAACTCCTCGGGCGTCAACGACGGCGCCGCCGCACTGCTGCTGGCTTCCGAGGACGCGGTGCGCCGCTACGGGCTCACTCCCTTGGCCCGGGTCGGCGCGGCGGCCGCCGCGGGTGTGCCGCCAAGGACCATGGGGATCGGCCCGGTGCCCGCCGTCGAAAAACTGCTCGCGCGAACCGGTCTGGCGATCGGTGACATCGACATCATCGAACTCAACGAGGCCTTCGCCGCCCAGTCCCTGGCCGTGCTGCGCGGGCTGGGACTGCCCGACGACGCCGAGCACGTCAACCCCAACGGCGGCGCGATCGCCCTGGGCCATCCCCTCGGGGCCAGCGGTGCGCGCCTGGCTCTCACCGCCGCCCGCGAACTCGCCGAGCGCGACGCGCGGCACGCCGTGGTCACCCTGTGTGTGGGCGTCGGCCAGGGCTCGGCCGTGCACCTCGAGCGCCCCTGACACAAGGAATGCCTGTGAACGCCACCCTCTCCCTGGCGAGCATCCTCGCCGAACCCGCCCGCCGCCGCCCCGACCACCTCGCGCTGATCGAAGGCGAGCACCGCATCACCTTCGCCGACCTGTGGCGGCAGGCGCGCGAACAGGCCGGTGCCCTCATCGCGCGCGGGGTCCGCCCCGGTGACCGGGTGGCGCTGCTGTGCCCGAACACCGCCGACTTCCCCCGCGCCTACTTCGCCGTCCTCGCCGCGGGCGCGACGGTGGTCCCGGTGCACCTGCTGCTCACCGCGCCCGAGATGGAGTACGTGCTGCGCGACAGCGGGGCGACGCTGCTGATCTGTCATCCGATGGTGGCCGAGACCGGCGCCGCCGCGGCCGAGGCGGCGGGCATCGACCTCGTGGCGCCCACGGAGCTCACCGGCGAGGCGATCGCGGCATTCGTCTCGCGCGGCCCGCTCGACACCGCGGTCGTGTTCTACACCAGCGGGACCACCGGAACGCCCAAGGGCGCCGAGCTCAGCCACCTCAACATGGTGATGTGCGCGACGGTGAACACCTTCGACGCCAACGAGATCCACCGCGACGACATCGCCCTCGGCGCGCTGCCGCTGTTCCACGTCTTCGGACAGACGGTGTCGATGAACTCGCACTGGCGCATCGGCGCCACGCTCGTCCTGCAGCCGAGATTCGACGCCGCCGCGGCCATCACGCTGATGGCCGCCGAGCGGGTCACCCTGTTCCACGGCGTGCCGACCATGTACTCGGCGCTGCTGGGCGCGGCGGGCGACGCGCCGGAGCTGCCACCGCTGCGGTTGTGTATCAGCGGTGGCGCCGCCCTGCCCGTCAGCGTGCTGACCGACTTCGAGCGCGTCTTCGGCGCGCAGGTGCTCGAGGGCTACGGCCTGTCGGAGACCTCGCCGACCGCGGCGGTCAACCAGCCGATCCACGGCACCGAACCCGGCACCGTCGGGCACCCGGTGTGGGGCGTCGACGTGGAGATCGCCGATCCCGCGATCGCCGACCGGATCGTGCTGCTGCCGGTGGGGGAGACCGGTGAGGTGGTGGTGCGCGGGCACAACGTGTTCAGCGGCTACACCGGCAGGCCGGAGGCGACCGCCGCGGCCGTGGTGGACGGCTGGTTCCGCACCGGCGACCTGGGCACCCGCGACGCGACCGGCCGCATCCGGATCGTCGACCGGATCAAGGAGATGATCCTGCGCGGCGGCTTCAACGTCTATCCGACCGAGGTGGAGGCCGCGCTGCTGCGGCATCCCCGGATCGCGCAGGTCGCGGTGATCGGGGTGCCCGACGAACACTACGGTGAGGAGATCGTGGCCGTCGTCGTGCCCGACGGTGACCTCACCGGGCAGGAGGTGATCGAGTTCGGCAGGCAGCAGGTCGCCCGGTACAAGTACCCGCGCCGCGTCGAGTTCGTCACCGAGCTGCCGCTCGGCCCCACCCACAAAGTTCTCAAGCGCGCCCTGCGCCGACGTTTCGGAGGAACGGAATGACCACGGACTTCGCCGATTTCGACGCCCTGCGCGCCGCCGCGGGCACCGAACTCGGGCCCAGCGACTGGATCACGATCGACCAGGACCGGATCGACCGCTTCGCCGAGGCCACCGGCGACCACCAGTGGATCCACGTCGACCCCGAGCGGGCCGCCGCGGGCCCGTACGGCACCACCATCGCGCACGGATTTCTCACGCTGTCGCTGATCGTGCCGATCACCCAGCAGATCATGACCGTCAGCGCGGCGAGCGCGGCGATCAACTACGGCCTGGACCGGGTGCGGTTCCTCACCCCGGTCCCGGTCGGCTCGCGGATCCGCGGGCGGCTCACCCTGACCGAGGTCACCGACGTGCCCGGCGGCGTCCAGGCGCACCGGCGGGTGACCGTCGAACTCGAGGGCGCCGAGCGGCCCGCCTGTGTGGCCGACGCCATCGCCCGCTTTCTGCGCTGAGCCGCGGCGGCGTCGGTGCACAACTGTGCGCCGACGCGCCGCCGCGCGGGCACGACCATTACCCTCTATCGCGTGGCGATATCCAAGGTCGAGCGGCTGATGAATCTGGTCATCGCGCTGCTGTCGACCCGGCAGTTCCTGAGCGCGGAGCGCATCCGCGCCAGCGTGGCCGGTTACGAGGACTCCGCGACCGACGAGGCGTTCAGCCGGATGTTCGAGCGCGACAAGAACGAACTGCGCGACCTGGGCATTCCGCTGGAAGTCGGTCCGGTCGGGCGGTTCTCGACGCTCGAGGGGTACCGGATCAACCGGGACGCCTACGAGCTGCCCGACATCGACCTGTCCAGCGAGGAGGCCGCCGCGGTCGCCGTCGCCGTGCAGATGTGGGCCTCGCCCGAGCTGGCGGGCGCGGCCGAGGGCGCGCTGCTCAAGCTACGCGCGGCCGGGGTCACCGTGGAGACCGACAATGTCGGCGTCTCCGTGCCCGCGGTGCCCGCGCGCACCCGCGGCTCGGAACCGGTGCTGCGCGCACTGCTCGCCGCCATCGACGCCGGGCGGGCTGTGCGCTTCGGGCACCACAGCGCCGTCACCGATCCGTTCGTCACCCGCGATGTCGAGCCGTGGGGTGTGGTGACCCGGCACGGGCGCTGGTACCTGGTCGGCCACGACCGCGAACGCGACGCGGTGCGCACCTTCCGGCTCTCCCGCATCGGCGGCGAGGTGACGCCGTACGGTCCGGACAATGTCGTGCGCAAACCCGAGCACACCGATCTGCGCGCGATCGTCGACCGGGTCACCGGGGACGCGCCCGTCACCGGGACCGCGACGGTGTGGGTCGCCAAGGGGCGCGGCCGCGAACTGCGCCGCATCGGCACCGAACGCGAGACCCGCGACCTGGGCGGCCGCCCGGGCACGGTGCTCGAGGTCCCGGTGCGCTCGCGCGACTGGGTCGCCCGGCTGATCACCGGCCTCGGCCCCGACGTTCTGGTCCTGGAACCGCCGGAACTGCGCGCCGACGTGATGGACCGGCTACGGTCGGTACTCGACCACACGGAGGTGACGTCGTGAGTTCGCGCCTGTCCCTACGCCTTTCACGCCTGCTGAACATGGTGCCCTACCTGCTGGCGCACCCGGGGATCAGTGCGGCCGAGGCCGCCGCCGAACTCGGCGTGACCACCAAACAGCTGATGAGCGACCTCAACCAGCTGTGGATGTGCGGACTGCCCGGCTACGGGCCCGGCGACCTGATCGACCTGTCGTTCTCCGAGGAGAGCATCGAGGTCACCTTCTCCGCGGGCATCGAACGCCCGCTGCGGCTCACCTCCACCGAGGCCACCGCGCTGCTGGTCGCGCTGCGCTCGATCGTGGAGATGCCGGGCATGGTCGACCCGACCGCCGCGCACGCCGCCATCGCCAAGATCGAATCGGCCATCGCCAGCAGCGACGCCGCGGTGGCGGGCAAACCGGCCGCCGCCCCGATCGAAGAGCCGGTGGTGGCGACCGTGCGCTCCGCCCTCGCCGACGGACACGCACTGCGGCTGGTCTACTACTCGGCCAGCCGCGACGAGGTCTCCGAACGCCTCGTCGACCCGATCCGGGTGGTGCTCGTCGACAACAACAGCTATCTGCAGGCCTGGTGCAGGCAGGCCGAGGGCGTGCGGCTGTTCCGCTTCGACCGCATCGAGGACGCCACCGAACTCGACGAACCCGCCCGCCCGCCCAGCCACGCCGCCGCCGACGCGGCCGCCCTCGACCTGTTCCAGGACGACCCCGACGTGCCGCTGGCCCGCCTGCGCATCCGCGCCGACTACGCCTGGGTCCTCGACCAGTACCCGATGCACCGCATCGAGTCGCGCCCCGACGGCAGCATCGAGGCGGGCATGCGCTTCGCCTCGGCCGACTGGATGGCGCGATTACTCCTGGGCTTCGGGACCGGCGTGCGGGTACTCGGTCCACCGGAGCTGGTCGCGGCGGTGCGCGAGCGCGCCGACGCCGCCCTGGCCGCCTACGCGGCGGCGGGTCTGTCAGGGGAGACCGAACCGGCGTGAACCAGCGAGTACTCGTCCTCGGCGCGGGCAGCGTCGGGGTCTACATCGGCGGTCACCTGGCCGCCGCGGGCATGGAAGTGATCTTCGTCGGCCGTCAGCGCGTGCTCGACGACATCGCCGAACACGGGCTGCGCCTGACCGACCTCGACGGCGGCAGCACCGAGGTCGCCCCGGACCGCTTCGGGCTGGCGCTGGCCCCCGACGAGCCGGAGAAGGCCGACCTGGTGCTGGTCACCGTGAAATCCGCGGCCACCGCCGCCGCGGTGCGCGCGGTCGCCGGACGGCTGCGCCCCGGCACCCCGGTGGTGAGCCTGCAGAACGGCATCGGCAACGACACCCTCATCCGCGAGATCCTGCCCACCAGCCTGGTGATGGCGGGCATGGTCATGTTCAACGTGGTCCACCGCGAACAGGGCCGGTTCCACCGCGCGAGCGACGGCATCGTCGCCATCCAGGACGACCCGGTGGTCGACCGGTTCGCCGACCAGTTCCGCGCCGCGGGCGTGCCGCTGCGCCGCTACCGCGACCTGCGCCCGGTGCAGTGGGCCAAGCTGCTGCTCAATCTCAACAACCCGATCAACGCGCTGTCGGGCAAGCCGCTGCGCGAGGAACTCGGCGAGCGCGACTACCGGCGCTGCCTCGCGCTGGCCCAGTCCGAAGCGCTCGCGGTGATGAACACCGCGCGAATTCGGCCCGCCCGGCTGACCCCGGTGCCGCCCGAAGTGATGGTGCGTCTGCTGCGCGTGCCCGACCCGATCTTCCGGCGGGTCTTCGGCCGGGTGCTGGCCATCGACCCCCTGGCCCGCTCGTCCATGGCCGACGACCTCGCCCTGGGCAGGCGCACCGAAATCGCATGGCTGTGCGGGGAAATCGTGCGGCTCGGCGAGATGGTCGGCCGACCGACCCCGGTGAACCGGCGGCTCACCGAGCTGATCCGGATGGCCGAATCCGGCGACGCCCGGCGCTACGGTGGGGCCCGTCTGCTGGCCGAGCTGACCGGTGCCGTCGCGGGCACCCGCGGTTGAACTCGTGGCGAACATCGCTGCGGCCAGGCGGTCGCCCGTCACCCGACGCGGGTAGCATCGGTACTCACCACAGTCTTTGGAGGTAACTGATAATGGGCACGTTCAGCTGGACGCACCTGCTGATCATCGCGTTGCTGTTCGTCCTGCTCTTCGGCGCGAAGCGGCTTCCGGACGCGGCGCGGGGACTCGGCCGCTCGCTGCGCATCTTCAAGAGCGAGGTCGGGCAGATGCAGTCGGAGTCGACCACCCCGGCCCCGCAGGCCGCCACCCCGGCCGCGCCGCAGCAGCTGCCCGCGTCGGCGCCGCAGGCACAGGCACCGATCGTCGACCAGCAGCAGGGCCACAAGACGCTCTGACCTCGGCGTTCTCCCCGGGGTGGCACCGACCGCTCCGGGGTTGAGTGCTGTTTCGCGAGCATCCCGACGTCGAGGGTTAGAGGCCACCACCCACCATGCGCATTCCGTTCGATCCCCGGCGCAGCAAGCGCAGGACGAATCCCGACGGCACCATGTCGTTGGTCGAGCACCTGCAGGAACTGCGCACCCGGCTGCTGCTGGCCCTGGCCGCCATCGCGGTCACGACCCTGATCGGCTTCTTCTGGTACGCGCACTCCTTCCTCGGCATCGAGAGCCTGGGCGAGATCCTGCGCGGCCCGTACTGCGCGCTGCCGGAATCGGCGCGCGCGAGCCTGAGCCCCGACGGCGCCTGCCGCCTGCTGGCCACCGCGCCGTTCGAGCAGTTCATGCTGCGCCTGAAGGTGGGCTTCACCGCCGGTGTGGTGCTGGCGGCACCGTTCTGGCTGTACCAGCTGTGGGCGTTCATCACCCCGGGCCTGCACGCCAAGGAACGCAAGTACGCGGTGGGCTTCGTGCTCTCGGGCACAGTGCTGTTCGCCGCCGGCGCGGTGCTGGCCTACCTGATCGTCTCGCACGCCCTGTCGTTCCTGCTGACCATCGGTGACAACGTCCAGATCACCGCCCTGAGCGGTAGCGAGTACTTCGGGCTGATCATCCAGCTGCTGATCATCTTCGGCGTCAGCTTCGAGACACCACTGGTGATCATCGGGCTCAACCTGGTCGGCGTGCTGCCCTACACCAAGCTCAAGGCGTGGCGGCGCGGCATCATCTTCGGCCTGTTCGTCTTCGCGGCGATCGTCACCCCGCAGGACCCGTTCTCCATGCTGGCGCTGGCGATCGCGCTGACCGTGCTGTTCGAGTTCGCGGTGCAGTTCGCCCGGATCAACGACGCGCGCCGGGCCCGCCGGGCGGGCAGCGAGGAGTGGGGCACCCTCTCCGACGAGGAGGCCTCGCCGCTGGGCACCCCCGACCCGGTGGCGCCCGCGCAGTCGGTGGACGACCCGCAGAAAACCCCGCGCCCGGTGTCGGACTACTCCGATACGCTCTGACGGGTGACCGATTCTCCCGCGCGGGCCAACGAGTTGGCGCTGTTCGCCAGCGAAATCTCCTTCGAACTGGACCCGTTCCAGCGGGCCGCGTGCGCGGCGCTGGAAGACGGGCACAGTGTGCTCGTCTGCGCCCCGACCGGTGCGGGCAAGACCATCGTCGGCGAGTTCGCGGTGCACATGGCGCTGGCCACCGGCGGCAAATGCTTCTACACCACCCCGATCAAGGCGCTGTCGAACCAGAAGTTCGCCGATCTGACCGCCCGCCACGGCCGCGACAGCGTGGGCCTGCTCACCGGCGACCAGTCGATCAACCCCGACGCCCCGGTGGTCGTGATGACCACCGAGGTGCTGCGCAACATGCTCTACGCCTCCTCCGACGCGCTGCACGGGCTGTCCTATGTCGTCATGGACGAGGTGCACTACCTGGCCGACCGGTTCCGCGGCGCGGTGTGGGAGGAAGTGATCCTGCACCTGCCGCCGGACGTGCGGCTGGTCAGCCTGTCGGCGACGGTGTCCAATGCCGAGGAGTTCGGCGCCTGGATGGAGACCGTGCGCGGTGACACCGCCGTGGTGGTCGACGAGACCCGGCCGGTGCCGCTGTGGCAGCACGTCATGGTCGGGCGGCGCATGTTCGACCTGTTCGACACCAAGTCCAGCGATCAGAAGGTCCTCGTCGACGAGGACCTGGTGCGCTTCATCAAGCAGCGCGAGGCCGCCGACCGGATGCAGGGCTACGGCGGGCCCCGCGGGCGTGGGGGCCGGGGTGGTTTCCGGCCGCTGCCGCGCCCGGAGGTGCTGGCCCGGCTCGACGAGGAAGGGCTGCTGCCCGCGATCACCTTCATCTTCAGCCGCGCGGGCTGCGACGGCGCGCTGGCCCAGTGCCTGCGCGCCCGGCTGGACCTGAGCAGGCCCGGCGACGCCGAGCGCGTCGACGCGATCATCGAGAAGCACACCGGCGACCTGCCCAAGGGCGACCTCGAGGTGCTCGGCTACTGGGAGTGGCGCGAGGCGCTGCACCGCGGACTGGCCGCCCACCACGCCGGCATGCTGCCCGCCTTCCGGCACACCGTCGAGGAACTGTTCGTGCAGGGTCTGGTGCGCGCGGTGTTCGCCACCGAGACGCTCGCGCTGGGCATCAACATGCCCGCGCGCACCGTGGTGCTCGAGCGGCTGGTGAAGTTCAACGGGGAATCGCACGCCGAGCTCACCCCGGGCGAGTACACCCAGCTCACCGGGCGCGCGGGCAGGCGCGGCATCGATGTCGAGGGGCACGCGGTGGTGCTGTGGCAGCCCGAGGTCGACACCAGCGCGGTCGCCGGTCTGGCCTCCACCCGCACCTATCCGCTGCGCAGCTCGTTCCGGCCCGGCTACAACATGTCGATCAACCTCATCGACCGGATGGGCGCCCAGGAGGCCCGCGCCCTGCTGGAGCGGTCCTTCGCCCAGTTCCAGGCCGACCGGTCCGTCGTCGGCCTGGTCCGCGGCATCGAACGCAATCAGGGCGCGCTGCGCAAACTGGAGAGCCAGCTCGGCGGGGTCGACGGCGGGTTCATGGAGTACCTGTCGCTGCGCGAGCGGATCAAGCAGCGCGAACGCGAGATCCAGCAGCAGGGCCGGGCCGACCGGCGCGGCGCCGCGGTGAAGGCACTCATCGAGCTGCGCCGCGGTGACGTGGTGGCCATCCCCTCGGGCAAGCGGGCCGGGCTGGCGGTGATCCTGGAACCGGATCAGACCCCCGGCGACCCGCGGCCGCTGGTGCTCACCGAGGACCACTGGGCCGGGCGGGTGTCGGCCGCCGACTTCCCCGTCCCGGCCGAAGCACTCGGGCACATGCGCCTGCCGCGCCGGGTCGACCACCGCACCGCGCGCATCCGCCGCGATCTGGCCTCGGCGCTGCGCAGCACCGGCATCTCCGCACCGGGCAGGCGCAGGCGCAACGACCACACCCGCGGCGGCGAGGACCGCGAACTGTCCACTCTGCGGCGCAGCCTGCGCTCGCATCCCGCGCACAGCAAGCCCGACCGCGAGCAGCTCAGCCGCATCGGCGAGCGCTACAGCAGGCTCGCCAGGGAGACCGAGACGATGCGCCAGAAGGTTGCCGCGACGACGAATTCGCTCGCGCGCACCTTCGACCGGATCGTCGGCCTGCTCGAGGAACGCGGATTCGTGGCGCACGGCGAGGTGACCACCGAGGGCAGGCGCCTGGCCCGGATCTACGCCGAGAGCGATCTCGTGGTCGCCGAGAGCCTGCGCCAGGGCCTGTGGCGGGGGCTCGGCCCGGCCGAACTGGCGGCGGTGGTGTCGGCACTGGTCTACGAGTCCCGTTCGGAGAACGGCTACCTGACCGCCGCCGGTCCCACCGAGCCGATCCGGCGCGCGGTCGGCGCCACCATCGCGGTGTGGACGCAGCTGCGCGCCGACGAGGCCCGCCACAAGCTCCCGCCGACGCGCGAGCCGGATCTGGGCTTCGTCACCGGCGTCTACAAGTGGGCCCGCGGAGACGCATTGGCCGAGGCGTTGCTGGCCAGCGGCGACCAGGGCAATCCACTCTCGGCCGGCGATTTCGTGCGCTGGTGCAGGCAGGTGATCGACCTGCTCGACCAGATCCACAACACCGCCGACGACCCGGAGATCGCGGCCACCGCGGCCAAGGCGGTGCGCGCGGTCCGGCGGGGTGTCGTCGCGGTGGACGCCGCGTGATCCGGACGGCTGTGATTTGATTTCCTGACGTACCGACCGTGATGGCGGAGTCGTGCGAATGCGGCTGGCCTGGCGCGGGGGGCTACCGTATGTACAACGATGCGAGTGGAGGCGAGTGGATGAGCGGCCCGTACGGACCGAACGGCCCAGGGGAGGGAAGCAACGATCCCACCCAGCACTGGGGGGGTCAGCAGGGGGCCGGTGGCGCCGGTCCCACGCAGCATTGGGGTGGTGCGGCCCAGCCGCCGCAGCAGCCACAGCAGGCGCAGCCCACCCAGCACTGGGGTGACCCGAACGCCCAGCAGCCCCAGCAGCAGTGGGGCCAGCAGCCGCAGCAACCCGCGCCGCAGCAGCAGTGGGGACAGCCGCAGCAGCCGCAGCAGCCGACCGGCCCGCAGCAGCAGTGGGGTCAGACCCAGCCGCCGCCGCAGGACTGGAACGCCCAGGCCGCCAACGCCCAGCAGCAGTGGGGTCAGCAGCCCCAGCAGCAGTGGGGTCAGCAGGGCGCGCCGCAGCAGCAGTGGGGTCAGCAGCCGGCGCCGTCCGGTGGCAAGAGCAAGGGCCTGCTGATCGGCCTGATCGTGGCCGGTGTCCTCGTGGTCGCCGCCGTCATCGGTCTGCTGCTGGTGCTGCTGTCCTCCGACGAGCTCGACAACGCGGCCGTCGAGGACGGCGTCGCGCGCGTGCTCAAGGAGTCCTACGACATCGCCGACGTCACCGATGTGTCGTGCCCGTCGGGTCAGGCCGTCGAGGTCGACGCGACCTTCACCTGCGACCTGAAGGTCAGCGGGGAGGCCAAGCAGGTCACCGTGAAGATCACCAAGGACGACGGTACCTACGAGGTCGGCCGCCCGAACTAGGCTGTCGCACCGCGCTTTCCGGGCCGTCCACGCACGCGTGGACGGCCCGGTCCCGTTCAGAGCTCGAGCGCGGTGATCAGCCGGGCCACCGGGCTCTCGGCGTTGTAGGCGCCGGCCAGGGCCAGCAGCGCGTCACGGTCGACGGGTCCGGCGGGCAGGGTGTCGGGGCGCGACAGGATCACCTCCGCGTCGCGCACCACCTGGACCACCGGGGCGGCGACCTTCAGATAGTCCTGGGCGGCGACCAGTTTCGCGCGTACGCCCTTGGCCAGATCCGAGCCCGGGTCGTCGACGGCGGTGAGCAGCGCGTCGAGGGAACCGAACTTCGAGATCAGCTGCGCGGCGGACTTGTCGCCGATCCCGCTCACCCCGGGCAGGCCGTCGGAGGCGTCGCCGCGCAGGGTGGCCATGTCGGCGTAGGCCGGGCCCGCGTTCTGTTCGGGCACACCGTATTTCGCCGACACCTCCGCGGGCCCGAACAGCTCGGCCTTGGCCAGGCCGCGGCCCGCGTAGAGCACGCGCACCGGCGGGGCCGGGTCGTCGCGTACCAGCTGGAGCAAGTCGCGGTCGCCGCTGACCACGATCACCGGATCGGTGCGCTCGCGGCTGGCCAGCGTGCCCAGCACGTCGTCGGCCTCGAGACCTTCGGCGCCGCCGGTCGCGATGCCCGCGGCCGCGAGGACCTCCAGGATCATCTCGACCTGCGGGGTGAGCGTGTCGGGCACTTCCTCGGCGCCGGGCGCCGCGTCTGCGCTGGTGTCGAGGCGGTGCGCCTTGTAGGAGGGCACCAGTTCCACCCGGAACGGCGGGCGCCAGTCCAGGTCCAGCCCGACGACGAGTCTGCCGGGCCGGTGCTTGGTGATCAGCGAGGCGACCATGTCGGTGAAGCCGCGCAGCGCGTTCACCGAGCGGCCGTCGGCGGCACGCAGTTTGTCGGGGATCGCGTAGTAGGCGCGGAACCAGAGGCTGGCGCCGTCGAGGATCAGCAGGGGTCCGCGGGAGGTCTCGTCAACGGTCACACCGGTGATTGTGCCCCGTGGACGGGCGCGGGTGCGGTCGCGACCCGGACCGGACCGCGTGGCACGATCCGGTCACCGATTCTGCGAGCGGTGCCCTCGCGCGGGTAACGTCGCGTCCTATGAGCGCGCACACGGAGGCAAGGTTCGCGGCGGAGGTCTACGGCAGGCGGCTGGAGCAGGCGGTCGAATCGATGCGCGCGGCGCATCTGGACGCCCTGCTCATCACGCCGGGCCCCGACCTGCAGTATCTGATCGGTTCCCGGGCCCAGTCCTTCGAACGGCTGACCTGCCTGGTCATCACCTCCGACGGGGCCACGCCGTCGGTGGTCATCCCGAAACTCGAACTGGCCTCGCTGGAGGGCTCCGCCGCCGGGGAACTGGGCCTGCGGGTGCTGGACTGGGTCGACGGTGTCGATCCGTATCAGCTGGTGCACTCGACCCTGCACGCCGGATCGCGCATCGCCGTGGCCGACGCCATGCCCGCGCTGCACCTGATCCCGCTCGCCGAGTCCACCACCGGGCTGCCCGCCTCGGCCACCCCGGTGCTGCGCCGGTCGCGGATGATCAAGGACGAGGCCGAGATCGAGGCCCTGCGCCGGGCGGGCGCCGCCATCGACCGGGTACACGCGCGGATGGGCGAATTCCTGCGGCCCGGCCGCACCGAGGCCGAGGTCGCCGCCGACATCACCGCCGCGATCATCGAGGAGGGACACACCGAGGCCGCCTTCGTCATCGTGGGCAGCGGCCCGCACGGCGCCGATCCGCACCACGAGGTCTCCGATCGCACGATCGAGAAAGACGATGTGGTCGTCATCGATATCGGCGGCCCCGTCGAGCCCGGCTACTACTCCGACTCGACGCGCACCTACGTGCTCGGCACCCCGAACAAGCAGGTCGCCGACCAGGTGGCGCTGCTCGAGCAGGCCCAGGCGGCCGCGGTGGCCGCGGTGCGGCCGGGCGTGACCGCGGAATCCATCGACGCCGCCGCCCGCACCGTGCTCGCCGAGGCGGGCCTGGGTGACGCCTTCGTGCACCGCACCGGCCACGGCATCGGCCTGTCGGTGCACGAGGAGCCCTACATCGTCGCCGGCAACGACCTGGTGCTCGAGCCGGGCATGGCCTTCAGCATCGAACCGGGCATCTACTTCCGGGGCCGCTGGGGCGCGCGCATCGAGGACATCGTGGTCGTCACCGAGGACGGCGTGGAGTCGATGAACCAGCGCCCGCACGGCCTCACCGCACTGTGAACCGTTCGGCCGCGGCCTATTTCAGCGTGCTCGACGAGAGCACCCGGCGCACCTGGATCGCCACGACCACGCGCGTCGGGTTCTCCCGCGGCACCCGGTAGCGCGCGGTGTAGCGGCGCACGGCCTCGGCGACGTCCGCCGGGGCGTCCAGCACCGTCGCGGGCCCTTCCAGCGTCAGCCATCGCGCGCCCTCGACCTGGCTGACCGCCGCGTACCCGCCGCGCGCGGCATTGCGTGCCTTCACCGAGGCGCCGTCGGTGATGACCCGCGCGATCCCGCTCTCGGCGTCCCAGGTGAAGCCCACCGCCACCACGTGCGGAGTGCCGTCGGCGCGCAGGGTGGTCAGGGTGGCCAGGTGACGCTCGGTGACGAAGTCGAGCGCGGCGGGGGAGAGCTGGGCGGTGGTCGTCGGCATGGGACGACGGTAGTACCGGGTGATCGCAGGGCGCCGCGCGGGAGCACGCGACGCGCGGCGGGGCGTCGCGCGCCGGGCGGTCTCGGGATGACAGATAGCGGACCCCGGCGCACCGGGTGACAGACTGGGCGCATGGGAAAGCAGACGGACGGTCCGGTCCTGATTCTGGGCGGGCGCAGTGAGATCGGTGTCGAGATCGCGCGCAGGCTCGCGCCCGGGCGCGTGGTGATCCTCGCCGCCCGTCGTGCCGACGCGCTGACCGAGGAGATCGAGCAGGTGCGCGCCGCGGGGGCGAGCGCCGTGCACACCGTCGAATTCGACGCCGACGACACCGCCGCCCACGCCCCGCTGCTGGAGAAGATCGCCGCCGAGCACGGCGGCATCGCCACCGCGGTCCTGGCCTTCGGCGTGCTGGGTGATCAGGCGCGCGCCGAACAGGACCCCGCCCACGCGGTCGCGGTGGTGCATACCGACTACGTCGCCCAGGTCAGCGTGCTCACCACCCTGGCGAACCTGCTGCGTGCCCAGGGCAGCGGGCAGATCGTGGTGTTCAGCTCCATCGCCGGGGTGCGGGTGCGCCGGGCCAACTACGTCTACGGATCGGCCAAGGCGGGCCTGGACGGCTTCGCCAGCGGTCTCGGTGACGCCCTGCACGGCACCGGCGTGCAGCTGCTGCTCGCCCGGCCCGGTTTCGTGATCGGCCGGATGACCACCGGCATGGACCCCGCGCCTCTGCCGAGCACCCCGGGCCAGGTCGCCGACGCGGTGGTGCGCGCGCTGGGCAAGGGCGCCACCCAGGTGGCCGTTCCCGGCAGCCTGGCCGTGGTGTTCTTCGTGATCAAGTGGGTGCCGCGGTTCCTCTGGCGCCGGGCGCCGCGGTGACCGAGCCCTGGACCGGCCACCCGATCGTGGTGACCGGGATCGGCGCCGACGGCTGGACCGGGCTGGGCGAACCGGCCAGGGCCGCGATCACCGGCTGTGAGGTCGTTGTCGGCTCACCGCGTCAACTGGGGTTGCTCCCGCCGGGCCCGGCCGAACGGGTGCCGTGGCCCTCGCCGCTGCTGCCCGCGCTGCCGGACCTGTTCGCCCGCCACCGCGGCCGCCGGATCGGCGTGCTGGCCAGCGGCGATCCCATGTTCTACGGCATCGGGGTGACCCTGGCCCGCCACTTCGGCGCGGCTGCCCTGCGGGTCTTCCCGCAGCCGTCCTCGGCGTCGCTGGCCTGCGCCCGGCTCGGCTGGCCGCTGGCCGAGATCCCGGTGGTGAGCGTGGTTGCCCGTCCGTTGCCCACGGTCGTGCCCGAACTGGCCGACGGCCGTCGCGTGCTGGTGCTCAGCGAGGACGCCGACACCCCCGCCCGGCTCGCGGAGTTGCTGCGCGACAACGGGTTCGGCGGCTCGACACTGACCGTGCTCGACCAGCTCGGCGGCCCGGCCGAGGCCCTGCGCACCGGTACTGCCGCCACCTGGGCCCATCCGCCGGGCGACCCGCTCAATATCGTCGCGGTCGACGCCGTCCTCGATCCGGGCCACCGCCGTGACACCCGCCTGCCCGGCCTGGCCGACGCCGCCTACACCGGCGACGGTCAGCTCACCAAAGCCGAGGTCCGCGCCCTGACCGTCACCGCCCTGGCCCCCGTGCCGGGGGAACTGCTCTGGGATGTCGGCGGCGGTTCCGGCAGTATCGCCATCGAATGGTGCCGGACGAATCCGCGCTGTCGCGCGATCACCTTCGAACAGCTCCCCGCGCGCCGCGAACAGATCACGCGCAATGCGCACGCGCTCGGTGTGCCGGGCATCATGGTGCGCGGCGAAGTGCGCTCGGAGATAGCCGACACCGATTTCCCGGCGCCGGACGCGATCTTTCTCGGCGGCGGGCTCACCCAGGACGGCCTGTTCACCCGGTGCTGGCAGCACCTGCGCCCCGGCGGCCGGCTGGTCGCCAACGCGGTCACCGCGGAATCGGAAGCGCTGCTGCTGGACTGGGCCGGCGTCCACGGCGGCACGCTGCGCAAATTCCAGGTCTACCGTGGTGAACCGCTCGGCGGGTTCACCGCCTGGCGCCCGCACCTGCCGGTCGCCCAGTGGATTGTCACAAAAACCGCTGGTTGATCGCGCGGCGACGATCACGGGCAGATCACACGCAGATCACGGCGGGTCCGTTCGCGCAGGGTCTCGCGGCCGTGAAAGTTACGAACCGAAGGTGTGAGTTGCGTGCCTCGGGGGTAGGGTCGTGGCCGTTCCGGGGAAATCCTCCCGGTTCGATTTCCGTGATGGGGAGAGACATGAAGTATTCGAAGCTCGCCGCCCCCGCGTTGCTGGCCGTCGCCGCGACCGGCATCGCCGCCGCTCCCGTGGCCGCCGAACCCGCCGCCCCGGCCCCCGCCGTACAGGAGCAGGCCGCCCCCGCCGTGCAGGGCACCGACCGCGGCATCGGCTATCGCGCCGAGATCGTCGACGCGGGCGCCTCGATCGTGACCACCGTCACCGGTGGCGCCTTCGCGCTGGCCGCCGACGCCACCACCGTCACCCTGACCGACGCCGCGGGCGCGGTCGTCGCGACGGTGCCGCTGTCGGGCACCGTCGATGGCGCGGCCACCGAGATCGCCGCCACCGTCGACGCCGACGGCACCCGGCTGACGCTGACCCCGAAGACGGTCGCCGCCAAGGACATCAGCTCGCAGCAGTGGTTCATGGCCGAACTGCAGCGCGCGTCCACCGGCGCCCTGGTCGGCGCGATCATCGGCGCGCTGCTCGGCGCGATCGGCGTCGTCACCATCATCCCGGGCGCCATCATCGGCGGCGTGATCGGTCTGCTCGTCGCCGGTGGCCCGTCGCTGGTCGACGCGGGCTCGGCCTACTTCGGCGGGCAGCCCTGAGGGTCCTGATCCTCGGCGGCACGGGCGAAGCCCGGGAGCTGGCCCGGATCGCGTCCGGCGAGCGGGGACTCGACATCGTGTCCTCGCTCGCCGGGCGGGTCGCCAACCCTCGGTTGCCCGTCGGTCCGGTCCGTGTGGGTGGGTTCGGTGGTGTCGAGGGCCTCCGAACCTGGCTGCGCGAGAACGCGATCGATGCCGTCGTGGACGCGACCCATCCCTTCGCCGCCCGGGTGAGCGCGCACGCGGCCACCGCCGCGCGGGAACTCGGCATCCCGGCCCTGCACCTGCGCAGGCCCGAATGGACCCGGCGCCCCGGCGATCTGTGGACGCGGGTGCCCGATCTGGCCGCCGCGGCCGCCGCGCTCACCGCCTACGACGCGAACGTGCTGCTGACCATCGGCCGCCAGGGCGTCGGCGCGTTCGCCGCCTGCGCCGGGCACCGGTTCGTCATCCGCTCCATCGACGCGCCCGAGGCACCGTTGCCCGCGCACTACGAATTGCTGCTGGCGCGTGGACCGTTCACCTTCGACGAGGAGCTGGTGCTGATGTCGCGGCACCGCATCGACGTACTGGTCACCAAGAACAGCGGCGGCGAGCAGACCGCGGCCAAGATCGCCGCGGCCCGCACGGCCGGGCTGCCGGTGATCATGATCGACCGGCCCGCCCTGCCCGCGGGCGCGGTCGTGGTGGACGAGGTCGCCGAGGCGGTCGACTGGCTGCGCGTCACCGCCTCGCACGCGGTGTCCTGAGGTCAGTGCGGGTTCGCGCCGGCGAAGATCGTGGGCAGCCCGTCGAACCATTCCAGCACCGCGCGCTCGTAGGCGATGCCGAAGGCGAGGGTGGCGCGCTGGTTCGGGGCCAGCCCGGCGGGGTCCTCGTCGAGGTAGCGGTCCAGGCGATCCTGGTGGATGTTCTTGTTGGCGGCGATGATCCGGTCCCGGTGCGCCGGGTCGAGATGCTCGCCGAAGGACAGCGTGAGCAGCAGCGGTACCCGGATGGTCTCGGCCCCGGGGTCGCGGGCGATCCACTCGGCGAAGGCCTCGCGGCCCACCTCGGTGATCCGGTACGGCGTGCGTTCGCGCGCGCCGCGTTCGCCCTTCGTCACCAGGCCCGCGGTGTCCATGCTGGACAGCTCGCGATACACCTGGCTCTGGGTGATGGTCCAGAAGTCGCCGATGCGTTGCTGGGCCTGGGTCGCCAGGTCCCAGCCCGACATCGGGCCCTCGTGCAGAAAGCCCAGTAGCGAGGCCGCGGTGGAGTTCAGCGGGCGGCGTCGAGTCGCGGTGCCGGTCAACGGTCGTCTCCCTTCGAACTACATTCCTAAGTGGAACGTTACGCCTGGTACCTCCGGGAAGTGAACACCCGGGTGCCCTCGGGGGTGTCGAACGCGGTGGTCGTGGACGCACCGATGATCAGCAGGGTACGCATGTCGACCTCGTCGGGGTCGAGTTCGCCCAGGGTGAGCACCCGCACCGACTCCGTCGGCCCGCCCACGTCGCGGCCCAGCACCACCGGGGTCTCCGGCGCCCGATGCGCGAGCAGGATGTCGCGCATGGCGCCGACCTGCCACCGTCGCTGCGAGGATGCCGGGTTGTAGATCGCGATCGCCATGTCCGCCGCGGCCACCGCCGCGAGGCGCTGCGAGACGACGTCCCACGGCTTGAGCCGGTCCGACAGCGAGATCATCGCGTAGTCGTGGCCCAGCGGCGCGCCGACCCGGCTGGCGACCGCATTGGCCGCGGTCAGCCCGGGCAGCACCCGCACCGGGACATCCTTGAACTGTGGTTCGGCCGAGACCTCCAGCACCGCCGCGGCCATGGCGAACACCCCGGGATCGCCCGAGGACACCACCGCGACCCTGGCGCCGCGCTTGGCCAGATCCAATGCCATGGCGGCGCGCTCGGATTCGACCTTGTTGTCGCTGGCGTGCCTGCGCTGACCGGGTCGCTCGGGGACGCGGTCGATGTAGGTGGTGTAGCCGACCAGATCGGTGGCGGCGGCGAGCGCTTCGGTGACCTGCGGTGTGGTCCACGCGGTGTCGCCGGGGCCGAGCCCCACGACGACGACCTCGCCGACCCCGGCCCGCGCAGGCGCGGTATCGGGACGAGCGAGGGCCGGATCAGCCTGCGCGGGAGCAGCATCGGTGTGGGCGGACGACGTAGGCGCGGCGTCGGTGTGGGTGGGTGCCGTGGCGGACGATGTCGTCACGGCGCCGATGGAGTGCGCGTGTGGGGCCGACCGGGTGGCGATGGGTAGCGTCGGGGCCGGGCCGGGCACCACCGTGATGGCGAAGTACGGCACCTCGGACTCGTCCACCTCGGCGGCGGCGAGCACGCGTTCGCGCGTGCTGCTGGCGCGTTCCACGTAGTAGGCGTCGGCGAGCCGGCCGGAGTCCGAGAGTGCCTGGCGCACACCGGGAAAGGTGCGGCCGAGCTTCATGATCGCGGCCGCGTCGGTGTGGCGCAGGCGCTCGGTGAGCTCGTCGACGGGCATCGTGCCGGGCAGCACGGTGAGCACCTGCTCACCCTCCACCAGCGGCGTGCCCAGTGCGGCGGAGGCGGCGCTGACCGAGGTGATGCCGGGGACGATCTCGGCCTCGAACCGGTCGGCCAGGCGGCGGTGCATGTGCATGTAGGAGCTGTAGAACAGCGGGTCACCGGCGGCCAGCAGCGCGACGCTGCGGCCCGCGGCCAGGTGGACGGCCAGGCGGGCGGCGGCCTGCTCGTAGAACTCGTCGATGGCGCCCTGGTAGCCGCCGGGGTGGTCGGTGGTCTCGGTGGTCACCGGGTAGACCAGGTGTTCCTCGAGCTGACCGGGCCGCAGATACGGCGCGGCGATGGCGCGGGAGATGCTGCGGCCGTGGCGCGCGGAGTGGAAGGCGACCACGTCGGCTTCGCCGATGACGCGGGCGGCCTTGACCGTCACCAGTTCCGGGTCGCCGGGACCCAGGCCGATACCCCAGAGTTTGCCGGTGCTGATCTCGCTCATTCCTGTTCGCTCGCGATCGCGTTGAGTGCCGAGGCGGTGATGGCGCTGCCCCCGCGCCTGCCGCGCACGGTCAGGAACTCCACCCCGCCGAAGTCGATGAGCGCCTGCTTGGATTCGGCGGCGCCGATGAAACCGACCGGGATGCCGATGATCGCCGCCGGTTTCGGCGCGCCGTCGTCGAGCATGTCGAGCAGGTGGAACAGCGCGGTGGGGGCGTTGCCGATGGCCACGACCGCCCCGTCGAGCCGGTCGCGCAGCAGGTCGAGCGCGGCCACCGAGCGGGTGTTGCCCAGCTGCGCGGCGCGCTCGGGGACACGCGGGTCGGCGAGATTGCACAGCACCGGGTTGTCGGCGGGCAGCCGCTTGCGGGTGACGCCGGAGGCCACCATGTTCGCGTCGCACAGGATCGGCTTGCCCGCGCGCAGGGCGGCGCGGGCGGCGGCGACCACACCGGGGGAGTAGGCGATGTCGCCGGCCAGGTCGACCTGTCCGCAGCCGTGGATCATCCGGACCACCACGCGTTCGACGTCGGCGGGGAACCCGGCGAGATCGGCTTCGGCGCGGATCGTCGCGAACGAGCGCCGATAGATCTCGGCCCCGTCGGTGAGGTAGCTGGCACGCACGTCGGACATGCCGACAACCCTAGAACCTGGGTGGGACGCGCCGGATCTCAGGTGCGCGGCCGCTCCAGGATGCGCGACATCACCAGCGAACTGCGGGTGCGCCCGACCCGCGCGTTCTCCCTGATCCGTTCGACGGTCACCTCGATCTCGGCCATGTCGGTGGCCATCACGTGCACCAGCGCGTCGGCCTCGCCCGCGATGGTCCACACCCCGACGACCTGCGGGATCGGTTCCAGGGTGCGGCGCAGTTCGGCCGGGGAGATGTTGTCGCGGTAGTACACCTCGACGTAGGCCTCGGTGGTCCAGCCCAGCGCCGCCGGGTTGACCTGGGCGGTGAATCCGGTGATCTGCCCGCTGGCCACCATCTTGTCCACGCGCCGTTTCACCGCGGGCGCGGACAGCCCGACGACCGCGCCGATCTCCTGGAAGGAGGCCCTGGCGTGGGTGAGCAGCCGGGCCAGGATGCGTCGATCGATGTCGTCCACGGCACTCCTCGCGGGTCGGGCGCAATATTTCCCCATTTTCGCATCGATATCCGCAACGAATCGGTGTTCCTGGCGCAACGAGACGACATTTATCGTCGAAGTCATCGATCCGCGCAGCCACCGGGAGCCCTGATGACCGCCGCAGCCCCTCTCCGCCGACCGGTAGCCGCGCGGGTGGCCACGCCCCGCCGCTACGTCATGTGCCGTCCCGACCACTTCGCTGTCACCTACGCGATCAATCCGTGGATGAACCCGGCCGAACCGGTGGACCGGCCGCGGGCGCTGGCGCAGTGGGAGATCCTGCGCGCGGTGCTCGAGGAACACGGGCACAGCGTGGAGACGGTGCCCGGCGAGCCGGGGCTGCCCGACATGGTGTTCGCCGCCAACAGCGGCATCGTCATCGGCGGGCACGCGCTCTCGGCCCGCTTCGCCCATCCCGAGCGCGCCGCGGAAGGGCCCGCGTTCCACCGCTGGTTCGCCGCCAGGGAACTGCGCGAGCTGGCCGCCGCGATCGAAACCAACGAGGGCGAGGGCGATTTCACCTTCGCGGGCACCCGCATCCTGGCCGGGTCCGGGTTCCGCTGCTCGGTGGCCGCGCACACCGAGGTCGAGCGGTTCTTCGGCGTACCGGTGGTCTCGCTGGAATTGGTCGATCCGCGCTTCTACCACCTCGACACCGCGCTGATGGTCCTCGACGACACCACCATCGCCTACTACCCGGCCGCGTTCTCCCCGGCGTCGCGTCAGGTGCTGGCCACGCTGTATCCGGACGCGATCCGCGCGGCGGAGGCCGACGCGTTGTCGTTCGGCCTCAACGGGGTCAGCGACGGGCACCACGTCTTCCTCGACCCCGGCGCGACCGGCCTCGCCGCCGCCCTGCGCGACCGCGGCTACGCCCCGGTCCCGGTGGACATGTCCGAATTGCGCAAGGGCGGCGGCGGGGTGAAGTGCTGCGTGCTCGAACTGCACAGCCGCCGCGACACGACCGCGAGCTAGCCGGGACCCGCCGCCGCCCGGCCACATACTGGGCGGGTGGCACACCCGGAGCCGACCACCGCCGAGCGGCGCGCGAGCTGGACCGAGCTGTTCTTCGACCTGGTCGCCGTCGCGGGCATCGGCCAGCTCACCCACCTGCTGCACCGCGGCCCGTCCTGGGGTGAGTTCGGGCTGTATGTGCTGCTCTACCTGGCGTTCTGGGTGGTGTGGGCGTGCGTCACCGTCTACAGCAATGTGGCCGGTGACCAGGCGCGCACCGCGCTGGTGTTCGGCTGCATGTTCGGCCTCGGCGTGATGATGGCCGCCGTCGCGGGCGTGCCCGACGAGCACGCGAACGCCTTCGCGGCGATGTATGTCGTGGTGCGGATCGCGTCGTCGTCGGCGTGGGGGCGCGGGCAGCTCGTCGTCGACTGGCCGATCGCGCAGATGGGGCCGGGCATCCTGCCGTGGATCGTGTCGCTGTGGGTGCCCGCGCCGTGGAAATTCGTGCTGTGGGGTGTCGGCCTGGCGATCGATCTGTGGATCATGTTCGCCGTCGACGCCGAGTCCTACCTGACCGAGGCCCAGCGCCGGATGACCGCGCGGCTGCGTCGCGATCGGCGGGGCCGCGATCGGCGGGGCCGGGCGGCGCGCGGACCCGCGACGCGGCTCACGGCCCTGCGCGCCGATCCGGCGCACCTGGGCGAGCGGCTCGGGCAGTACCTGATCATCGTGCTCGGTGAGGGGGTCATCTCGGTGATCGCGGCGGTCTCGGCCGAGGAGTGGACCGTCGCGGTCGGCGTGATCGGGGCCGGTGCCTTCCTGAGCCTGATCGCGCTGTGGGCGCTGACCCTGAACTACGGATTCGTGCCGCGGATGATGTCGGCGGCGCCCTCGACGACCGACCTGTCCCGGCACCGGGTGATGGCCGACCACTGCGCGCTCAGCGGTGCGGTGGCCACCGTCGCGGCCGGGCTCGGGCTCGTCGCCGCGCACCCCTCCGGGCATCTGCCCGCCGGGGTGGGCTGGGTGCTCGGCGGCGGCGCGGCCGCGTTCTTCCTGGTGTGCGGGATGGGTGGGGTGCCCAGTGCGGGCGCGCGCTGGCTGTTGCGCTGGCCCCTGCCGTGTCTGGTGCTCGCCCTCGTCCTGGGCTGGGCGGCACCGCGTCTGGGCGCGGTGTGGCTGGTGCTCGGGGTGATGGTGCTGCTCGGCGCGGCGGTGCTGTCGGAGGTCGTGCGTGTCCGGGGAACCGGGGAGCGCACGGCGGTCCCGTAGCGTCCGCGTGCGCCGGTCGATGCCGGCGCACGCGGAGCGGTTCACTCGAACTCGGTGCCGCCGTCGCGCAGCAGGTACGCGTCGGAGACGATCTTGCCGATGGCGCGCCCACCCAGCTCCGGCGCGTGCCGCTCGGTGGCCGGGCGCACGACCAGACCCTCCCGGATATTGGCACCGTCACCGCTGACGGTCTCGGTGCCCTCCGCCAGTTTCAGCAGCAGTTCGGCGTCGTAGGGCCCCTCGTAGAGGACCGGAACGCGGGCGACCGCCAGGTCGAGATCGTCGAGCAGCGTGCCGATCTCGTGATGGTCGAGCCAGCGCACCGGCCCGCCGTCGCGGTCCACGGCGATATCGAACAGCCCGAAGCCCAGCGACTCGTCGTGCGCGGCCGAGGCACCGTAATGCAGGTCCTGCACCCCGGCGCCGTACACCTCACCGAAGAACCCGACCCGGTCGGCACCGAGCGCGTCGGCGACCGCGCGGGCGGCGGCGTCGAGCCGGTGCGCGCGCACGGCCCGCCAGTACAGGTTGCCGTCGGTGGCGGTCAGCGACAGCGACCGGCCACCGACACCCTTGGACGACACCAGGATCCGGTCCCCGTCGCGGACATGGGTGAGCAGGCAGGCCGTGCCGTGGATCTTCTCGGTGGCCACCACCGGCTCCCCGGCGGCGAAGATGCCGGGAAAGCGTTTGATGTTCTCGACGTCCACCCAGCGCAGCAGATCGGGCGCCGACTCGACCTGTCCCGACATCGAGACCGGTACCGGCGGTACCCATTTCACGACGCCGAGCCGCTCCGCGAAATCGGTGCGCTCGGTCGCCGCCGCGGCCAGGTCCACCCCGGCCAGCGCGGCAGGCGTGCAGACGATGCCCTGCGAGACCTCCCCGCGCAGCCGCACCGCCTTGACCCGGTCCTTCCGCGAGCCCGCGAGTTTCCCGGTGAGCCCGAGTTCGGCGATCAGCGCCTCGGGCAGCACCGACTGTTCCGGGATGTAGACCGCGTGATCGCCGGTCGTGAACTGGCCCTTGGCGACCACGGCCCGGTACAGGCCGACCTGAGCGAGCTCGAGCCGGTCGGCGTTCGGATGCGGATGGACGACGAGCCGTTCGGCGGTGACTTGCAGTGTGGACATGGGTACCCCCTCGTTGCGAGGGGGTCAGCATAGGAATCCGCGGTGTCTCACGTCGACCGGATTTCGGTGCGGGTGTGCTTGTCGCGCAGTCGATATCGCGGGGTCGGTGTCGTGGAGGAGGGCTCCTGGGCCCGCGCCGCCGGTTTCCGGGCAGGTCAGGCGGTTGTCGGGTCCACCCGCTCCAGGCGGTAGTGGTCGCCGTCGGTGGCGATCACATCGGTGACCTGGCCCGTCGGCCTGCCACAGCGGCGCTCACAGCCGGACCAGTGCTGGCGGCCCGCCACGGTGACCTCCGTGGCCGGGACCAGCAGGTCCACCGGAGTGACCGCGTCGTCCGCGCGCACCCGGCCCGCGTCCACGGCCGCGGTCAGATCCGCGCGGACATCGGTGTGCGACTTGGCGCAGCCGGGCCTGCCCGCGCAGGCGCTGGCCTGCAACCACGGCGAACTCGCGTCGAAGATCAACCCCATCGGCGCCAGCACCCGCACCACGGTCTCGGCCGGTCCCTCCGCGAGATCGGTGAGGACCACGCTGCGCCACGGCGTGATGTACAGCGGATGTTCCACGGCGGCCAGGAATTCGGCGGTGCGCGCCGAGAGCGTGCCCAGCGGGACACCGGCGCCGAGGGTGACCAGGCCGTCGTCCTGGTCGAGCCAGCCGATCGGGATGGCGTGTGCCGCACCGAGTTCCAGGGGTTCACCGGCGGGGGAGAGGTCGAGCACCTCGGTGACCTTCTCGACGCCCCCGGGGATCTCGTGCAGGCGCCACTGCCCGGACTCGCCGCTGCCGCGCAGGTCGAGGAAGCCGCGGGCCGCGTCGAGCATCACCTCGACGGCCGCGTTCGCGTCCACCCGCACGCCGGTGTCGGTGCCCGCGAGCAGCAGCGCGAACCGGTCGGCGGCGACCGCCTGGACGCCGATGTCACCGCGCAGCGTGCTCACGTCGCCGCGGCCGTCGTCGAGGGTGAACAGCACCCGGCCCGGCAGCTCGGCCAGCCGCGGGTCACCCAGCAGGCCGGTGTCGAGGTCGGCGGCGAGCCCGTGCACCTCGGCGAACCCACCCACCCGGCCCGACAGCGGCGAGGCGACGATATTGCGCACCCGCTCGTGGGTGGCGCTGGGCAGCAGCCCGGCGGCGTCGAGCCGTGACGCGAGCTCGCCGGGGTCGCGGACCTGGCGCAACTGGATGTTGCCGCGCGAGGTGAGCTCGAGATTGCCGTTCCCGAGATCGCGGGCGGCGTCGGCCAGCGTCTGCACCTGCTCCGGCGTCAGCCGGCCGCCGGGCACCCGGATGCGCGCGAGCGGCCCGTCGGCGGCCTGATGCAGGCGCAGCACGCCGGGGCACGAGTCGGGAGTACTCCTGGTCATGATCCGTCCAGCCTACGACCCGGCCGATTGAGGGAGACGCGAGCGGGTAGGTCCCGGGTAGGCCGGTCCGCGTGGTCGGTTCACCTAAGGTGGACAGCGGTCCGTCGCCCGGGTTGATCACTCCAGGAGAGGTCGTCGCATGCTGCGTGAGTTCGTGGACAAGCGGGTCGTGCCCGCGCTCGACCGGGTCGCCCACGCGCAGGCACCGGTGGTGGGCCGGTATGTCGACTGGCTGGCGAAACGGCATCCCGACGACGCGCCGGTGGAACTGCTGCAGCGGCTCTCCCGGCAGTACCTGGTGGTGGTGACGGCCAGCGGTGTCACCGTGGGGCTCACCGCCGCCGTGCCGGGGGTCGGCACGCTGCTGAGCCTGGCCGCCACCGGCGTGGACACGGCCGTGTTCCTGGAGGCGTCGTCGGTGCTGTCGGTCGGCGCGGCGGCGGCCTACCAGCTCGACCCCGACGATCCGCGCCAGGCGCAGCTGGTCTCGAAGGTGGTCCTGGGCGAGGCCGGGACCAAGCTGCTCGACGAGACCGCGGGCCACAAGACCGGGCAGTGGCTCGGTGTGGTCACCGACCACATCCCCGGCCTGGCGAGCATGCCCGATTCGCCCGCCAAGCGGTTCATCGCGAACTACCTGGTCAAACGCACGCTGCTGCTGTTCGGCACGATCATCCCGGCCGGGATCGGCGCGGTCATCGGCGGCGTCGGCAACAACGCGCTCGGCCAGATGGTGGTGGCCAACGTCTACCGCAACCTCGGAACGGGCTCGCCGGAGATGGTCGGGCGCGGTACCACCACGGACTCCGGCGTTTGACCTTCGAGTCGCTCGAACCCCGATGATCAGCCGGTGCCCGAATCCGAGCTGATCACCATCGGCGCCTTCGCCCGCCTGTGCGGCCTGAGCGCCAGCGCCCTGCGCTTCTACGCCGACGCCGGGGTCCTCGTCCCCGCCGTCGTCGACGAGGCCACCGGCTACCGCTATTACGCCCCCGACCAGACCGGCACCGCGCGCCTGATCCGCCGCCTGCGCGCCCTGGACATGCCGCTACCCGCCGTCGCCGCCGTCGTCACCGAGCCCGACGCCGACCGCGCCACCGCCCTCGTCGACGCCCACCTCACCGCCCTCGACGCCCACCTGGCCTCCTTGCGCACCGCGGCCGACGCCGCCCGCGCGTCCCTGGACCGGAGTGCGTTCGCCACCCCGGAGTCTTCGGCCGACGCCTCCGGTGCCGTGCCGTCGCCGAATTCACAGATCGGGACGAGCCGGTCGGCCGAGGCCGCGAGTGGAACTGCATCCGGTCGTGCGGAACCCCGCGACACGGCGTCGGCAGAGCCGGATGCCGTCCGTGTGCGCGGACCTGTGCTCGCCGCCGCGCTCGACCAGGTCGCCACCGCCACCGTCGTGGACCCGCGGCACCCGGTGCTCGACAGCGTCCATATCGAGGCGGGGATGGCAGAACTGGTCCTCACCGCCACCGACCGCTACCGCCTGGCGACCCGCGGCGTGCGCGTCGACACGGCACCCGCCGCGCCCTGGGCGATCACCGTCGACGCCGCGGACCTGCGGGCCACGGTGTCCTGGCTGCGCCGCCAGCCCACCGTCGTCCTGCGCCCCGACGCCGCCGGTCTGCTCTGCACCACGGGCGACACGGCCGACACCGGCGGCGACGAGCGTGGCCAAGGGGATCGGAACATCCCGCGGGCGAACCGGACCGGTCCCGAATCGGGGCGCCGGTGCCGGTCTTCGGCCGAGGAGTTCCCCGACTACCGGGCGATGCTGGCGGCGCTACCCCCGGTCCGGGTGCGGGTGGTGGTGCAGCGATCCGCACTGCTCGCCGTGCTTGAATCGGTACAGGCCGCCACGGTGACGCTCGAAGCGATCCCGGGCAGCCTCCGGCTCACCGACGGGGAATCCGTCCACACCCTCGCCGCCACCGTCACCGGCCCGCCCATGACCATCCATTTCGCCGTGACCACCCTCTATCCGGCGGTGGCGGGCGCGGTCGGCCCCGACCTCATGCTCGACCTCATCGCTCCCGACCAGCCGGTCCGCGTCCGCTCCGCCGACGACGGCACCCTGCTCACCCTGGCGATGCCCCGGCGCCCCGAATCCGCCGACCCGGCAACCCACTAGCCGACTGCGCACAGTCCTGCCGAAAGGAACTCCATGACCACCCCCACCACCGACCCCGTGATGACCCGGATCACCGCCGCGGTGACCGAATCCCGTTCGGGCGACACCGATTCCGCCCGCGCCACCCTGGTCGCCCTGTGGTCCGAGATCGGCGCGGCGGGCGACCCCCTGCACCGCTGCACCCTCGCCCACTACCTCGCCGACCTCCATGACCATCCGGCCGAGGCCCTCGCCTGGGACATCCGCGCCCTCGACGCCGCCGACACCCTGACCGACGCCCGGCTCACCGAACACCACGCGGGTCTGCGGGTCGCGGGGTTCTACCCGTCGCTGCACCTCAACCTGGCCGACAACTTCCGCCGCCTCGGTGCCTTCCCCGCCGCCGGCCACCATCTCGACGCCGCGCGCGCCCACGTCGGGGCCCTCGCCGACGACGACTACGGGACGATGATCCGCCGGGCCCTGGACGAGGTCGCCGCCGCCGTGGCCGCCGGGGACACCACCGCACGCCCCACCCCCTGATCGGTCCTCCGGGGACCGGACGCGGGCTGGAAAGTTGTGGCGGCGGTGGGGCCGTTACCATCGTCATGCTCGGCGGGCGTCGAGGAAACCGGTGGAAATCCGGTGCGGTCGCGCCACTGTGAACAGCCAGACCCTCTCCGGCGAGCACACGACAACCACCCCGTTGGGCGCGTCACCCGAGGAAGGTCTCACCCTGTGATCCTGCTGCTGTCCACCTCCGACACCGATCTGCTGAGCGCGCGCGCGAGCGGCGCCGAGTACCGGTGGGGCAACCCCGCCCGGCTGCTCGTGGCGGACCTGCCGGAGCTGCTCGACGGCGCCGACCTGGTGATCGTGCGCATCCTCGGCGGCAAACGCGCCTGGGAGGAGGGCCTGGACGCGATCCGGGCCAGTGGGGTGCCGATGGTGGCCCTCGGCGGCGAGATCGCCCCCGACGCCGAACTGATGGAATGCTCCACCGTGCCGGTGGGTGTGGCCGCCGACGCGCACAACTACCTCGCCGCCGGTGGCGCGGAGAACCTGCGTCAGCTGCACCACTTCCTGTCCGACACGGTGCTGCTCACCGGCCACGGCTTCGAACCGCCGGTGCAGCTGCCCAGCTGGGGTGAGCTCGAGCGCTCGGCCCGCATCCTGGAACCGCACGCCCCGACCGTCGCGGTGGTCTACTACCGCGCCCAGCACCTGGCGGGCAATACCGGCTACATCGACGCGCTGTGCACGGCCATCGAGGCCAAGGGCGCCCGCGCGCTGCCCGTCTACTGCGCCTCGCTGCGCACCGCCGAACCGGAACTGCTCGAAGTGCTCGGCCGCGCAGACGCCCTGGTGGTCACCGTGCTCGCCGCGGGCGGCAGCAAGCCCGCCACCGCCTCGGCCGGTGGTGACGACGAAGCCTGGGACGTGGCCGCGCTGGCCGCCCTGGACGTGCCGATCCTGCAGGGCCTGTGCCTGACCAGCGGCCGCGCCCAGTGGGAGGACAACGACGACGGCCTCTCGCCGCTCGACGTGGCCACCCAGGTGGCGGTGCCGGAGTTCGACGGCCGCATCATCACGGTCCCGTTCTCGTTCAAGGAATTCGACGCCGACGGCCTGTCCACCTATGTGCCCGACGCCGAACGCGCCGCCCGGGTCGCCGGTATCGCGGTGCGCCACGCGCGCCTGCGCCACATCCCGGCCGCCGACAAACGGATCGCGATCATGCTCTCCGCGTACCCGACCAAGCACGCCCGCATCGGCAACGCCGTCGGCCTGGACACCCCCGCCTCGGCCATCCGCCTGCTCACCGAACTGCGCGCCGCGGGCTACGACCTCGGCGAACCCGGCGAGATCCCCGGCCTGGAGCAGGCCGACGGCGACGTGCTCATCCACGCCCTGATCGCCGCGGGCGGCCAGGACCCCGACTGGCTCTCGGCCGAACAGCTCGAGGGCAACCCGATCCGCATCGGCGCCGCCACCTACACCCGCTGGTTCGACTCCCTGCCCGAGGATCTGCGTGAGGCCGTGGTCGAGGCGTGGGGCCCGCCGCCCGGCGAGCTCTATGTCGACCGCTCGGCCGACAAGGACGGCGAGATCGTCATCGCGGCCCTGCGTTTCGGCAATGTGGTGCTCATGGTGCAGCCGCCCCGCGGCTTCGGCGAGAACCCGGTCGCCATCTACCACGACCCCGACCTGCCGCCCAGCCACCACTACCTGGCCGCCTACCGCTGGCTGTCCGCGCCCGACGGTTTCGGCGCCGACGCCATGGTCCATCTGGGCAAGCACGGCAACCTGGAATGGCTGCCCGGCAAGACGCTGGGCATGTCCGCCTCCTGCGGCACCGACGCCGCCCTGGGCGACCTGCCGCTGATCTACCCGTTCCTGGTCAACGACCCGGGCGAGGGCACCCAGGCCAAGCGCCGCGCCCACGCCACCCTGGTCGACCACCTGATCCCGCCGATGGCGCGCGCCGAGAGCTACGGCGACATCTCCCGCCTCGAGCAGCTGCTCGACGAGCACGCCAATATCTCCGCCCTGGACCCGGCCAAGCTGCCCGCCATCCGCCAGCAGATCTGGACGCTCATGCGCGCGGCCAAGATGGACCACGACCTGGGCCTGGCCGAACGCCCCGACGAGGACGTCTTCGACGACATGCTGCTGCACGTCGACGGCTGGCTCTGCGAGATCAAGGACGTGCAGATCCGCGACGGCCTGCACATCCTGGGCCAGGCACCCGAGGCCGAGATGGAACTCGATCTGGTGCTGGCCATGCTGCGCGCCCGTCAGCTGTGGGGCGGCGAGCAGAACGTCCCCGGCCTGCGTGAGGCCCTCGGCCTCAGCGAAGCCGGTGACGAGGCCCGTGAGCGGGTCGACGTGGTGGAATCCCGCGCCCGCGAACTCCTCGCCGCCCTGCAGGCGACGGACTGGTCGGCCGACGCCGTCGACACCCTGGTCGGCGACTACGCCACCGCGATCCTGGCCGGAGCCGACGCCACGGCGGCCGACGACACCACCCGCCTCGACGCGGTGAAGACGGTCCTGCGTTTCGCCGCCACCGAAGTCGTGCCCCGCCTGCGCGAGACCAGCGTCGAGATCGCCCGCGTCCTGCACGCCCTCGACGGTGGCTTCATTCCCGCCGGTCCCAGCGGTTCGCCCCTGCGCGGCCTGATCAACGTGCTCCCGACCGGCCGCAACTTCTACTCCGTCGACCCCAAGGCCGTCCCCTCGCGGCTGGCCTGGGAGACCGGTCAGGCCATGGCCGAATCGCTGCTGGCCCGCTACCTCGGCGACCACGGCGAGTACCCGAAGTCGGTCGGGCTGTCGGTGTGGGGCACCTCGGCCATGCGCACCTCCGGCGACGACATCGCCGAAGTCCTCGCCCTGCTGGGCGTGCGCCCGATCTGGGACGAGGCCAGCCGCCGCGTCACCTCCCTCGAGATCATCTCCCTCGAGGAACTCGGCCGCCCCCGCATCGACGTCACCGTGCGCATCTCCGGCTTCTTCCGCGATGCCTTCCCGCACGTGCTGGCCCTGCTCGACGACGCCGTCCGCCTCGTCGCCGACCTCGACGAGCCCGCCGAGTCCAATTACGTGCGCGCGCACGCCCAGTCGGACCTGGCCGAGCACGGCGACACCCGCCGCGCCACCACCCGCATCTTCGGCTCCAAGCCGGGCACCTACGGCGCGGGCCTGCTCCAGCTCATCGACTCCAAGAGCTGGCGCACCGACGACGACCTCGCGCAGGTCTACACCACCTGGGGCGGCTACGCCTACGGTCGCGACCTCGACGGTGCCCCCGCCGCCGACGACATGCGCACCGCCTACCGGCGGATCGCGGTGGCCGCCAAGAACACCGACACCCGCGAACACGACATCGCCGACTCCGACGACTACTTCCAGTACCACGGCGGCATGGTCGCCACCGTGCGCGCGCTCACCGGCAAGAACCCCGAGGCCTACATCGGCGACTCCACCCGCCCGGATGCCGTGCGCACCCGCACACTCTCGGAGGAGACCGCCCGCGTCTTCCGCGCCCGCGTGGTGAACCCGCGCTGGCTCGAGGCCATGCGCCGCCACGGCTACAAGGGCGCCTTCGAGATGGCCGCCACCGTCGACTACCTGTTCGGCTACGACGCCACCACCAATGTGGTCGCCGACTGGATGTACGAGAAGCTCACCGAGAGCTACGTCTTCGACGAGGTCAACCGCAAGTTCATGGAGCAGTCGAATCCGTGGGCGCTGCACGGGATCGCCGAGCGGCTGCTCGAGGCCGCCGAGCGCAAGCTCTGGGAACACCCCGAACAGGAGACCCTGGACCGGCTGCGCCAGATCTACCTGGAGACCGAGGGCGAACTCGAGTAGTTGCCGCCGGACTGTAATGCGTTCTAGTCTGAGGCGTATTACGGCGTAAGAAAGGGTGGCGATGAGTAGCTCTCCGGCGTACTTCACGCACACGGACGGAGTCTTCCGGCCGACTCCGTTCTCGATGAGCCTGTGGGCACCGAGCACCCTGTCCGGTCCGCCGGTCTGTGGGCTGATGGCGCGCGAGGTCGAGGGGCGGTACTGCACCGACGGCTTCGTCCCCGCGCGCCTGACCGTCGACCTGCACAAGGCGGTGCCCGCGGTGCCGCTCACCGTCGCCAGCGAGGTCATCCGCGACGGGAAGCGCGTGCGCGCGGTCTCGCTCGAGCTGCGCGCCGAGGACGCGGTGGTGGCGCGGGGCAGCGCGCTGCTGCTCCTGCGCTCCACCCAGCCGCCGGGCGAGGTGTGGCGGGCCGACCGCGACCGGCCGCTGCCCCCGCCCAGCGCGCTGGCGATGATCGACGAGGCCATGCACCTGTTCGGCAGCGACGGGCACGCCGAGGGCTGGTCACCGAAGATGACCGAGCATCAGAACGACACCCGCAAACGCAAGTGGGTGCGCAACATCCCGGTGGTCGACGGCGAGCCGGCCTCGCCGTTCTGCTTCGCCGCCATGACCGGCGAGCAGACCAGCCTGGTCACCAACTGGGGCACCGAGGGCATCGGCTTCATCAACACCGATGTCTCGATCACGTTCTCGCGCATGCCGATCGGGGTCGACATGGGGATCGAGGCGGAGAGCCACCTCAGCGACGAGGGGATCGCCGCGGGCGCGGCGGTGCTCTACGACGAGCAGGGTGCCTTCGGTATCTGCACCACCACCGCGCTGGCCAACGAGCGCCGCCAGATCCGCGGCGCGGTGATCGACGAACTGGCCGACACGATCCTGGCCGCCGGGCAGCCGGTCACACCGGATCGAGGCCGCTGAAAGCCAGCCCCACCGTGGTCGCGCACAGCACGGTGCCGACCGCGGTGGTGGCGAGCAGGTAGCCCAGCGCCAGTAGCCGGGCAGGCGGTAGCAGTGCCAGCACCACCGCCGGGATCAGCAGCACCGCCAGGGTGGCCGCCCAGCTGAGCCAGAACGCGGTCGCGATCGGCTCGAGCTCGGCGAAGGCGACCGGGCGCGGCACCGGGACCTGCCAGGCGTCCTGCACCGCGAAGGTCGCCGGGACCAGCACGAACACCGCCACGAACACACCGAGCCCGACACCCCAGCCCGCCCGCCACCGCACCTGCTCCACCCGCGTCACCTTCCCGTCCCACACCGGCCCTGCCGCTGCCATGCTGCCTCGAGTGGGCCCACCGCGCGCAGATCCACCCGTCCGGTGGCGATTCCCGGCGCTGCTCAGGCGACGGTGACCAGGAGTTCGTCGGCGAGCGTCTCCACCTTCACCACGCCCTCGTCCAGATACAGCGTCGCCGCCCGGGGCCTGCCGTCGGCGAGCGCGACCACCGACACCGCCTCCACCCGGGCACCGGCGAGCCCGGCATAGGGTTGCTCGCCGGTGACATCGAAGGCGGTGTACTTGCCCGAGGCGGCCACGTACTCGATATTGACCGGATCGACCAGCGGCTCGAACGGATCGCGCCACCGCGCCGCCCGGATCCGCAGCTCCTCGCCGTCGTGTCCGGCGTCGAGCAGCAGCGTCGAGCCGTCGTGGAAGGTGAACTCGATCGGCCCCTCGGTGCGGTCGACGTCCGTGCCGAGGACGTAGAACATCCGGCGTACGGCGACGATCGTCGCGTCGACGGCGGCCGTGAGCGCGTCGCGGCCGTGTTCGTCGTTGTCGGACATGGGTTTTCCCCTGACAGTCGATCACCGGGCGGATCAGTCATCATGTCGCCGCAGCTCACCGGCACGCAACTCCGCCCCGGCGTGTTCGCCGTCGGCACCGCGCGCTCGTAGAGTGGATCCATGGCGGACTCCTCTCCGGACGGCACCGCGGTGCGTCGCGCGGCCGGGTTGCTGGCCGGGCGCGGGGTCGTGGTGGTCACCGGCGCCGGGCTGTCCACCGACAGCGGCATCCCCGACTATCGCGGCCCGCAGTCCCCGCCGCGCACCCCGATGACCTATCAGCAGTTCGTCGGCGACGCCGCCTTCCGGCAGCGGTACTGGGCCCGCAACCACCTGGGCTGGCGCCGGATGGACGCCGCCCGCCCCAATGCCGGGCACCGCGCGCTGGCCCGCCTCGAACGCGCCGGGATCGTCGCGGGCGTCATCACCCAGAACGTCGACCTGCTGCACACCAAGGCGGGCACCCGGCGGGTGATCGACCTGCACGGCACCTACGCCGGAGTGTGCTGCCTGCGCTGCGGGGCCAGGATCTCCCGGCTCGGTCTCGCCGACCGCCTGGAAGCGGCCAATCCCGGCTTCGCCGAGGACGTCTCGGCCACCGGCATCGAGGTCGCGCCCGACGCCGACGCGGTGGTCGCCGACACCGGCCGCTTCCGCATGCTCGACTGCGCGGCCTGCGGCGGCATGCTCAAACCCGACATCGTGTACTTCGGCGAGAACGTGCCCGCCGCCAGGGCCGCCGCCGCGCTCGCGCTCGTCGACAGCGCGCGGGCGCTGCTGGTGGCGGGCTCGTCGCTGACGGTGCTGTCGGGCCTGCGGTTCGTGCGCCGCGCGGCGAACAACGGTGTGCCGGTGGTGATCGTGAACCGCGGCGGCACCCGCGGCGACGACCTGGCCACCCTGCGGATCGAGGCGGGCTGCTCGCAGACCCTGTGCGCGTTGGCCGAGCACCTGACCGCGCCGGGGCAGGCCGAACGCGGCGTCGGTGAAGGGTCCGGTCCGCTCGGCGGAATCGGGCGATCCGGGGTGAAATCGGCGGTCACTTGATCCCTCCCTGTCGCGGCCGGACGCGGCGTGGGTAAGCTCGGCGCACCAGTGCATGAAGAGTTCCACCCGCGGCGCGATGCTTTCCTCGCAGCGGGGTTGTCGGCCCTCGTGTGGGCCGAATGATCGACCCCCACTTGCCAGCCGATCAGAACCAGGGCTTTTCCATGACCGATACCGTCGTTGCCGAACCACGCCTCACGCACCGCCAGACACTCACCATCCTGTCGGGCCTGCTATTGGGGGTGTTCCTCGCCGCGCTCGACCAGAACATCGTCAGTGTCGCGATCGTGCGGATCGCGAACAGTCTCGACGGGTTCGACGAACAGGCGTGGGCGACAACGGCGTATCTGATCACCGCGACCGTCACCACCCCGCTCTACGGCAAGCTCGCCGACATCTACGGCCGCAAACCGTTCTACCTGATCGCCATCGCGGTGTTCGTGATCGGTTCGGCGGCCTGCTGCTTCGCCACCACCATGTACCAGCTGGCCGGGTGCCGGGCGCTGCAGGGAATCGGCGCCGGCGGGCTGATGTCGCTGGCGTTCACCATCGTCGGCGATATCGTGCCCGCGCGCGAAAGAGTCCGCTACCAGGGCTATTTCCTCATGGTGTTCGGGATCGCGACGGTGCTCGGGCCGGTGGTGGGTGGATTCCTGTCCGGCTACGAGAGTCTCGGCGGGATCGAGGGCTGGCGCTGGGTATTCCTGGTGAACGTGCCGGTGGGCGTGATCGCGTTCCTCGTGGTCGCCAAGGTACTGAATGTCGCGCATGTGCGCAGGCCGAGCCGGATCGACTGGTTCGGCGCCATGACCCTGGTGATCGGTGTGGTGCCGCTGCTCATCGTGGCCGAACAGGGCCGGATGTGGGGCTGGACCTCGCAGAAATCGCTGCTCTGCTACGGGATCTGCGTGGCCGGTCTGCTGCTGTTCCTGGTGGTGGAGTACCTGATGAAGGACGCGGCGCTGATCCCGCTGCGCCTGTTCCGCAGCTCGACGTTCAGCATCGCCATCCTGGGTGGGTTCCTGGTGGGTGTGGCGATGTTCGGCGCGATCACCATGGTGCCGCAGTATCTGCAGGTCGTACGCGGGTTCTCACCGACCGAGGCCGGTCTGCTCATGCTGCCGCTGGTGCTGGGCATCATGGTGGGTTCGCAGCTGTCGGGCCTGATCACCAAGGCGAGCGGGCGCTACAAGGTGCTGCCGGTGCTGGGCGCGCTCATCCTGGCGATCGGCTGCGCGCTGTTCGCCCGGGTGGAGTTCGACGGGCCGCTGTGGCAGCCGCTGGCCTACAGCACGATCATGGGTTTCGGCCTCGGCGGCTGCATGCAGACGCTGGTGATCGCCGCGCAGAACGCGGTGGGGCGCACCGAGATGGGCGTGTCGACCGCGGCGGCCACCTTCTTCCGGCAGCTCGGCGGCACCCTCGGCGTCGCGGTGTTCCTGACCGTCCTGTTCGACCGGCTGCCCGGCTCGATCCTGAGCGCCTTCGGCGGGCAGCTGCCCGCCGGTTTCGACGCCGAGCAGCTCGCTGCCCTGCAGAGCAACACCAGTGGCATCGCGGCCCTGCCCGACGAGCTGCGCATCCCGATTCTCACCGGCTTCACCGATTCGATGCACAGCGTGTTCTTCCTGGCCGCCGACCTGGCCGTGGTGGCATGCCTGGTGCTGGTGTTCATGAAAGAGATTCCGCTGCGCGAGGATCCGGTGCCCGGCGAGGCCGCCGAGGCCACCCTGCTGCGCGATGTGAGCCTGCACGATGCCCAGGAGATGGCGGGTCAGTTGCGGCCCGCCGCCACCGGGCGGGTGATCGCGGGGCTGCTACGGCGCGACGACGCGCGCCCGGTGTCGGCGGCGATCCTCACCCTCATCGACCAGCACGGACGCCAGGTGGCGCGCGGCAGCGGCGACGCCGACGGCGCCTATGTCATCGAGGCGCCGGAGCCCGGCAACTATGTGCTCATCGCGGCGGCGCCGGGACATCAGCCCGAGGCGGTGAGCGTGTCGATGGGCGAGCGCGCCCAGCACGTGGACCTCATGCTCATCGGGGCGGGCGAGCTCACCGGTGTGGTGCGGTCCGCGCGCCGGGGCGAGCCCCTGTTCGGGGCGACCATCACGCTCACCGACGCGGAGGGCGATGTCGTCGGCGCGGCCATCACCGGCGAGGACGGGGTGTACGTGTGCCGCGATGTGGTCAGCGGGACCTACACGCTGGTCGCGGTGGCCGACCACATGCGCCCGGCCGCGGTCGCGCTGACCGTGCCCGACACCGGCTCCCTGCACCACGACATCGATCTGGAGCCGATGGCCATCCTGGTCGGTTCGGCCTGGGTCGACGGCGATCGTCCCGTCGCCGACGTGCAGATCACCGTGCTCGACGCCGGTGGCGATCCGGCGGCCACCACCCGCACCGACGAGAAGGGCCGCTACCTGGTGCCGGACCTGCCCGAAGGGGAGTACACGGTCGTGGCCCGCGGCTACCCGCCGACCGCCAGCCAGGTGTCGGTCACCCGCGGCGAGATCACCCACGACGTCACCCTCGGCTACGACAGCGAGGAGTCGCTCCACCGTCGCTGACCGCTCACACGGCCGCGGGCTCGAGGCCGCGCAGCAGACGGGCACGATAGGTGCGCACCGCCGCGACGACGGCGAACACCGCCGTGAGCGCGCCGAGCACGATGCGGACCGAGTGCGCGACCTCGATCTCGCGCACGGTCTGCCGCAACTCCTCGACGGTGTGCTGGTCGCGTTCGTCGAACAGGATCGTCCAGCGTTCCCACAGGTACAGCGCCGACAGCAGGAACAGCCCCGACACCAGCGTCACCAGCGAGGCCACCGTCCAGGCCCTGGCCGTGCGCGACCACAGGCTGGCCGCGGTCGCCACGATCGCGGTCAGCGTCAGCACGGCACCCAGCGGGCGCATCACACTGCCGACGGAGACCGCCGCGGTGAACTCCTCGCCCACGACCAATGAGTGCGGAATGTCGTGGAAGTAGTTGGGATACAGGAACACCGTCTCGGCGAGCATGGTGCAGAACACCAGCGTCGCCAGCACGGCGTAGAGGGTGACGACGGTCAACGAGACGGTGAGGTTACGCATCCCTCCAGCCAAGCCCGAATCCGTCCACGGCACATCCGGTCCCACCCCTGATCCCACCTCAGGGTGTCCCTAGGGTGCCGGATGCGAGGCCGGCCGCCACGGGATGCGCCCGTTCCCGTCCCCGGTACTCGTGCGCTGCTCGGACCAGTCCCACAGCGGCTGCAGCGCTTCGGCCAGCAGCGCGCCCTCGGTGGTGAGTTCGTAGGCGCCGCGCGGCCCGTCCTTGCGGGTGAGTCCGGCGGACTGGAGTTGCTGCAACCGATCCGACAGCATGCTCGACGAACAGTTACCCATCCGCCTGCGCAGGTCGAGGAAACCGAGCGGCCCGGGCTCCAGCTCCCAGACGACACGCAGCATCCAGCGCTGCCCGAGCAGATCGATGGCGGCCAGGATCTTCGCCGACGGCTCGGCCGGGGCACCGTCGTCCGCTGTTGCGCTTCTCATTCAGAAGCACGATAGTTGCTTCTGAATCAGAAGCATGCGACGCCGTGCGGGTCGGCGGGAGGAGACGATCGATGGAACGGGTGCAGCGGCGGGTCGTGTTGGTGACCGGGGCCTCGCGCGGAATCGGCGCGGAAGCCGCGGCGCAGTTCGGGGCGACCGGAGCGCATGTCGTGGTCAACTACCGGGAGAAGCGCAAGCGGGCCCAGGCCGTGGTGGACGGGATCGTCGCGGCAGGCGGCAGTGCGTCGGTGCTCGGTGCGGACGTGTCGGATCCGGTGGCGGTCGAGGGCATGGCCGCCGAGCTGGAGGAGAGGTACGGGCGCCTGGATACCCTGGTGCTCAACGCTTCCGGGGGACTCGAACGCGACGCCGATCCCGGGTACGCGCTGCGCTTGAACCGGGATGCCCAGGTGCGCCTGGCGATTTCGGTGTTGCCGCTCATGCCCAAGGGTGGACGGATCGTGTTCGTCACCAGCCATCAGGCGCATTTCGTGCACGAGCAAGGCGAGGTGCCCGTCGGGTACGCCCCGATCGCGCTGAGCAAGCGGGCGGGCGAGGACGCGCTGCGGTCCCGGATCCCCGAATTCCGGGATCGCGGAGTGGGGTTCACGGTGGTGTCCGGCGACATGATCGACGGCACGATCATCGTCCGCCTGCTGGAACGCCGCGACCCCGGCAGCGTCGCCGCGCGCCGCGCCGCGGGCCCGCTCCCGACCGTCGAGGAATTCGCCCGCGTCATCGTGCGTGCAGGCACAGCACCCGCCATCCACGGCCAGACCTTCTACGTCGGCGGTGAAGACTTCCTCACCGCATCGGCCCGGTGACCTCATTGGTGGCTTCGCGCTGGAGTTCGAGGGCGATGTCGATGAGCTGGTCTTCCTGGCCGCCGATGAGTTTGCGGCGGCCCGCTCGGACGAGCATCTCGGCGGCGGAGACGTTGTAGCGCTCGGCCTGGCGTTCGGCGTGGCGCAGGAAGCTCGAGTAGACCCCCGCGTAGCCCATCATCAGGGCCTGGCGGTCCAACAGGCATTCGGCGGGCATGGCGGGGCGGACGACATCCTCGGCGGCGTCGGTGACGGCGAAGAAGTCGACGCCGGTGGTGATGCCGAGTTTGTCGCAGACACCGATGAACGCTTCGACGGGCAGATTGCCGGCGCCCGCGCCGAAGCGGCGGGCGGACCCGTCGATCTGGGTCGCGCCCGCGCGCACCGCGTACACCGAATTCGCCACGGCCAGACCGAGGTTCTCGTGGCCGTGGAAGCCGACCTGGGCGTCGGTGCCGAGTTCGGCGACGAGCGCGCCGACCCGATCCGAGACCTGGTCCAGCACCAGCGCTCCGGCGGAATCGACGACATACACGCACTGGCAGCCCGCGTCGGCCATGAGGCGGGCCTGCTTCGCCAGCGCCTCCGGCGGCTGGGTGTGGGACATCATCAGGAAACCGACGGTCTCCAGGCCGAGTTCGCGGGCGTACCCGAAGTGCTGGAGGGAGACATCGGCCTCGGTGCAGTGGGTGGCGACCCGGCAGATCGTGGCGCCGTTGTCCCGCGCGAGGGCGATGTCCTCCTTGATACCGACACCGGGCAGCGTGAGGAAGGCGATGGCGGCGTTGTTGGCGGCCTCGGCGGCGGTCCGGATGAGTTCCTGTTCCGGGGTCCTGGAGAACCCGTAGTTGAACGAGGACCCACCCAGCCCGTCACCGTGGGTCACCTCGATGACCGGCACTCCGGCCCCGTCGAGCGCGGTGACGATGTCGCGCACCTCGTCCACGGTGAACTGATGACGCTTGTGGTGCGACCCGTCGCGCAGGGACGTGTCGGTGACGCGGATGTCGAGATCGGCGGAAAAGACCATGGTTTCGCTCCTTACACCCGGGCCGAGAGGATCTGACCGGCGACGACTTCACCGACGCGGGTCGCGGCGGCGGTCATGATGTCGAGATTGCCCGCGTACGGCGGCAGAAAGTCACCCGCGCCCTCGACCTCGACGAAGACCGAGACCTTCGCCAGCCCACCGGACACCACCGAGGGTTCGTCGAACTGGGGTTCGTTGAGCAGCCGGTAGCCGGGCACATAGGTCTGGATATCGGCGACCATCCGGTGGATCGAGGCGCGGATCGCGTCCTGGTCGGCGTCCTCGGGGATGGCGCAGAAGATGGTGTCGCGCATGATCATCGGCGGCTCGGCCGGGTTCAGGATGATGATCGCCTTGCCCCGCTGCGCGCCGCCGATGGTCTCGACGCCCTGGGAGGTGGTCTTGGTGAACTCGTCGATGTTCGCGCGGGTGCCCGGCCCGGCCGACACCGACGACACCGAGGCGACGATCTCGGCGTAGGCCACCGGCACGACCCGGGACACGGCGGCCACGATCGGGATGGTGGCCTGCCCGCCGCAGGTGATCATATTGACGTTCGGCGCGTCCAGCAGCGAGGCCAGATTCACCGGCGGCACCACCGCCGGGCCGACGGCGGCGGGGGTGAGATCGACCGCGCGGATGCCGAGTTCGGCGTAGCGGGGCGCGGCGGCCCGGTGGACGTAGGCCGAGGTGGCCTCGAAGATCAGCTCGGGCTTCTCGTCTCGGGCGAGCAACCAGTCCACGCCCTCGGCCGAGGTCTCCAGCCCCAGCCCGCCGGCCCGCTTCAGCCCCTCGCTCTCGGGGTCGATCCCGATCATCCAGCGCGGCGTGATGGATGCCGACCGGAGCAGTTTGTAGAGCAGGTCGGTGCTGATATTGCCGGATCCCACGATCGCGGCATCGACGGTCCCGTGGGACACGGTCGCCTCCTGAAGAGTTGGGAGCGCACGGCGCTCGGGATGAATCAGACGAAGCGCAGGTCCACGGCACCGAGCCCGGTGAACTCCGCGCGGAAGGCGTCACCGGCCCGGACATCGATGGCCCTGGTACAGGAGCCGGGCAGCACCACATCGCCCGCCTTCAGCCGCACCCCGAAGGTCGCGACCTTGCGGGCGAGCCAGGCCACCGCGATGAGCGGATCACCGAGCACGGCGTCGGAGCGCCCCTCGGCGATGACCTCGCCGTTGCGGGTGAGCACGGCGTCGATGGCGGTGACGTCGATGTCACCGGGTGCCACGCGGCCCCGGCCGAGCACGAACCCGGCCGAGGACGCGTTGTCGGAGATGGTGTCGCACAACCCGATCCGCCAGTCGGTGATGCGGGAATCGATCAGTTCGATGGCGGGGGCGTAGGCGACGGTGGCCGCGCGGACATCGTCCTCGGTGCAGTCCGCGCCGGGCAGGTCGGCGCCGAGCACGAAGCCCACCTCGACCTCGATGCGGGGCGCCAGGAAGGTCGCGGTGTCGACGGGGACGTCCTCGAACAGTTCCATCTCCGCCAGCAGATGCCCGTAATCGGGTTCGTCGACGCCCATCATCTGCTGCATGGCCGCCGACGACAGGCCGACCTTGTGTCCGACGATCCGGCCACCGTCGTCCAGCTTGCGCCGGATATTGAGCAGCTGGATCTCGTAGGCGTCGACCACGTCGATCCCCGGGTACCGGTCGGCCAGGGGCGCCACCGCCACCCGGTCCCGTTCGGCGCGCGCCAGTTCGGCGGCGAGCTCGCTCCGCACGCTCGTTGTCAGCATCCTGGCTCCCTCGTGTCGTCCGGTGATGCGCTCCCATCCTCGGGGCCGCGCACCCCGTCCGCGCCGGGCGTTCCCGCTGGATGGGCGGGAATCGCGGTGCGCCCGCCGGGAACCAGCGCGCACGCTCCCACCAGCACGACGGTCATGGCCGCGATGGTGGCGAACACCAGGTGGATCGCCGCCGAGAGGGCCTGCGGCGTGGCCGCTTCCGCGTCGCCGAGCCGCGCGTTGACGATCGCGCCGAACACCGCCACCCCCACCGCGCTGCCCAGCGACCGCGCGAACATGGTTGCCGAGGTGACCACGCCACGCTCGGACCAGCGCGCACTGGTCTGCGCCGCGATCAGCGTGGGCGTGGCGACCAGTCCCATGCCCGCGCCGACCACGAAGCACGAGACGGCCACCTGCCACAGCGGCGAGTGCGCGCCGAGCAGCAGCGTCGACGCCGCGCCGAGCGCCGCGACGGCACTGCCCAGCACCGCGCACGCCCGGAAACCGAAGCGCAGATACACCTTTCCGGCCTGCGCGGCCGACAGCGGCCAGCCCAGCGTGAGCGCGCCGGTGACCAGTCCCGCCACCAGCGCACTCGACCCGAGCACGCCCTGATTGAACAGCGGCACATAGGTCGTGAACCCGAACAGCAGCGCACTGCCCAGCACCGCCGCCACGCCACCGGCGACCACGACCCGCCGGGTGAACACCCACAGCGGCAGAACCGGCTGTGCCGCCCGCGATTCCACGATCACGAACAGCAGCAGCGCCAGCGCGGCACCGCCGAAGACGGCCGCCGAGGTGGGTGACCGCCAGGCCCAGGCGTGGCCGCCTTCGAGCAGGCCGAGCACGAGCGCGCCGGCACCGGCGGTCAGCACGGCCGCGCCGGGGTAGTCGATGCGGCGCGGCTGCCGGGGGACCGATTCGTGCAGGTGCCGCATCAGCATCCAGCCCGCCGTCGCGGCCAGCGGCAGGTTGACCAGGAAGATCCAGCGCCAGCCCAGATAATCGGCGCAGATCCCGCCCAGCAGTGGGCCGGTCACCGAGGCCACCGCCCACACCCCGGCCAGATAACCCTGCACGGTGGCGCGTTCGGCGAGGGAGTAGAGATCGCTCGCGATGACCATGGTGGTCGGCTGGATCGCGCCCGCGCCGATGCCCTGGACCGCGCGGAACACGATGAGCGCGAGCATGCTGCCCGCCAGCCCGCACAGCAGCGAGCCCAGCGCGAACACCACGACACCGCCGAGCATCACCGGTTTGCGGCCGTACGCGTCGGCCAGCGCACCGTAGATCGGCACGGTGACCGCCTGGGCGAGCAGGTAACTGGTGAACAGCCACGGGAACAGCGCGAAATCGCCGAGATCGTCGGTGATCGCCAGGACGGCGGTCGCGAGGATGGTGGAGTCCAGCGCGACCAGGCCGGTGGCGAGCATGAGCGCGCCGAGCACGGGGCCGCGGTCCGAGCCGAAACCGACCTCGGAGCGCAGGGTATCGGTGGCCAACGGGCACCTCTCAGAAGCGGATGCGGACCTGATCGGTGCTCGGCCGGGCCTGACACGCGAGGGTGTAGCCGGCGTCGATGTCGTCCTGGTCGAGAACCGCCGAGGGGGGCGTGTCCACCGCGCCGTCGAGGACGGTGCACGCGCACGAACCGCATTCGCCTTCCCGGCAGGAGTAGGGCACGTCCAGGCCGTCGGCGAGCATGACGTCGACCAGGGTGCGCGAGCGCGGCCAGCGCAGGGCGTGCACGGTGCCGTCGAGTTCCACCTCGACGTGGGCGGCGTCGGCCTCGTCGGCGGGGTCGAGCGGTGCGGGCGCGGCGAACGGGTCGCCCGAGAGCGAGACGAACACCTCGGTGGTGATCCGTTCGCGGGGCCAGCCCGCACCCGACAGCGCCTCGGTGACCGCCGTCATGAACGGCCCCGGCCCGCACACGAACGACTCGTAGCCCGGGTACGGTGCAGCGAAACGCGCCAGCTGGGCCGCGCCGGGCAGTCCCTGCAGCGATTCGAGCCAGTGCACGACGGTGAAGCGGTCTGGATGACGGCTTGCCAGCTCGCGCAGGGTTTCGGCGAAGATCACCGATTCCGGGCCGCGATTGGCGTAGAACAGCACCACCCGCCCGGTGCCACGGACCAGGGCCGAGCGCAGGATCGACAGGACCGGGGTGATGCCGCTGCCCGCCGCCCACAGCAGCAGATCGGTGTCCAGGGAGGCCGGGGTGAAGTTGCCCTGCGGTGGCAGCACGTCGAGGGTGTCGCCCACGGAGACGTTGTCGCACAACCAGTTCGAGCCGTAGCCGTCGGCTGTGCGCTTGACCGTCACCTGCGGTGGGTCACCGGTGAAGGGGGAACTGGCCAGCGAATAGCAGCGGGCCACCGGTTCGGGGCGCTCGCTGGGGATGCGCAGGGTGAGGAACTGGCCGGGGCGGTAGGCGAACCGGCCGGCCGCCTCGGCGGGCACGTCGAAGACGAGTGAGCGCGCGTCGGCGGTCTCCTCGATCACCGCGGCCACCCGCAGCGTCACCACCCGTGGAACCTCGGCCGTCGTCACTGGTGCCCTCCTCGATCACAGAACCGGTGTGCGCACCCACCGTCGCAGCGCGGCACCCGGGCGGAACGGGCTGTTCCCGGTGGCCGGGAGATCGCCGCGCGGGTGCCCGCTGACCGGGAAGACCAGGGCGGACGCGAGGTCCGGCGACCCTAGCGTCGCGGTCGTGGACACTCGATCTTCCGGGGGCGCCCGATGAACCGCATGCAGCACACCGTCGCGCTGGTGACCGGCGCGGCAGGGGGAATGGGCCGCGCCCATTGCCGTCGGCTGGCCGGCGAGGGCGCCGACATCATCGCCGTCGACATCGACTCCGCCGCCGACGGCTTGGCGGCGACGGCGGCCGAGGTGGAGGCGGCGGGCCGGGTCTGCGTGACCGCGGGCGCCGACGTGCGCGACCAGGCCGCCCTGGATGTGGCCGTCGCCGACGGCGTGGCCGCGCTGGGCAGGCTCGACGTGATCGTCGCCAATGCCGGGATCTACGCCGATCTGGCCCCGTCCTGGGAACTGACCGACCAGGCGTGGCAGCGCACGCTCGACATCAACCTCACCGGCGTCTGGCACACCGTGCGCGCCGCGGTGCCCGCGCTGACCGACGGCGGCTCGATCGTGGTGGTCAGCTCCACCAACGGCCTGGTCGGGGCCGCCGGTGCCGCGCACTATGCCGCGAGCAAACACGCCGTGGTCGGCCTGGCCCGCACCCTGGCCAACGAGCTGGGCCCACGCAATATCCGGGTCAACACCGTGCATCCCGGGTCGGTGGCCACGCCGATGATCCTCAACGACACGGTCTACGCCAAGCTCTGCCCCGACCTGCCGCACCCCACGCAGGCCGACGCGGCCGCGGTGCTGGCGCGCCGCACCCTGCTGCCGGTGCCCTGGGTCGACCCGGTCGACGTCAGCAATGCCGTGCTCTTCCTCGCCTCCGCCGAGTCCCGTTACGTGACGGGAACCCAGCTCGTGGTGGACGCCGGACTGACTCAGAAGGTGTGACATGGGACGAGTTCCGAACAAGATCGCGCTGGTCACCGGCGCCGCCCGCGGCATCGGCCGCGCCCAGGCCATCCGGCTCGCCGAGGAGGGCGCCGACATCGTCGCCGTGGACCTCTGCGGCCCGGTCGACTCGGTCCTGACCCCGCCGGCGAGCGCCGCGGACCTCGCCGAGACCGCCGCCGCCGTCACCGCCACGGGCAGACGCATCGTCACCGCCACCGTCGACGTGCGCGACGGCACCGCGTTGCGCGACGCGGTGGACGCGGCCGTGGCGGAACTGGGCGGACTCGACATCGTCTGCGCCACCGCCGGAATCAGTTCCAGCGGCAGCGCGCTCGAGCTGACCGATCAGCAGTGGCAGACGATGATCGATGTCAACCTGACCGGGGTGTGGCAGACCTGCAAGGCGGCCACCCCGCACCTGATCACCCGCGGCGGCGGCGCGATGATCCTGACCAGTTCGATCGCCGGACTGCGCGGCCTGGTCGGGGTCGCCCACTACACCGCCGCCAAGCACGGTGTGGTCGGGCTGATGCGGTCGCTGGCCAAAGAGCTGGCCCCGCACCATGTCCGGGTGACCTCGGTGCATCCCACCAATGTGGACACGCTCATGATCCAGAACGACTCGGTGCGCCGCGCGTTCCGCCCCGACCTCACCGCCCCCACCCGGGAGGAGTTCGCCGAGGCCGCGGTGACCATGAACATGCTGCCGATCCCGTGGGTCGACCCGGTCGACATCGCGAACGCCACCCTGTTCCTGGCCTCCGACGAGGCCCGCTACATCACCGCCGTGACCCTGCCGGTCGACGCGGGCAGCACCCAGCGCTGAACCACACGACAGCGGGGGCCTGGTGACCAGGCCCCCGCTGTCGTGTGTGTTCAGACGCCGCTGTCCTTGCGGGTGAGGAAGGCCAGCACCGCCGACTCGAATTCGTTCTTGCGCTCGATCATCGCCCAGTGCCCGCAGTTCGGGAACACGTGCAGTTCGGCGCGCGGGATGGTCCGCATCGGGATGAGCGCCATGTCCAGGGGGCTCACCCGGTCGTCGCGGCCCCAGGTGATCAGCGTCGGCGCCTGCACCTTGTGCAGCATCGCCCACGGCGGGGGCGCGTCGGAGGCTTCCATGGCGCGCACCATCATGGCGAAGGCGGCCTTGCTGTACATGCGGCGGGCGCTGTCGAGGGTGGCCGGGTCGGTGGCCTGGGTCCAGCGTTCCTCGACGAGTTCCTCGGTGACCATGGCCGGGTCGTGGACCATCGAGTGCAGCCACTGGATCAGCCGTTCCCGGGTGGGTTCCTCGGTGAACTCCTGGAGCAGTTTGATGCCCTCGCCGGGGCCGGGGCTGAACAGGTTGCGGCCGATCCCGCCGATGGTCACCAGCTTGCCGACCCGGTCCGGGTGCGCGATGGCGTAGTTCAGCGCCACGCCGCCACCCATCGAATTGCCGATGATGTCGACACTGTCCAGGCCCAGCGCGTCGACGAAGCGGACCACCGCGTCCAGCGCGGTGACCATCGGGTGCCCGCCGAAGTCGTCGCTCACCCCGAAGCCGGGGAATTCCAGGATCAGGCAGCGGAACTTCTCGGCGAAGGCCGCGAGATTGCCGCGGAAATTGCGCCAGCCGGTCACGCCGGGGCCCGAGCCGTGCAGCAGCAGCAGCGGGGGACCGTCGCCGATCTCGTGATAGCGCAGGACACCCGCGTCGGTGCGGATCTCCTGCAGGGTGTCGGTGTAGCTCGGGTCCGTCATCGCGGGTCCTCCGGGGTGTGGTTCGGGCTCACGCGTGGGTGCCGCCGTCGATGCGGATCTCGGTGCCGGTGATGAAGGCGCCGTCCTCGGAGACCAGCATGGCGATCACCCCGGCCACCGCGGTCGGGTCGCCCATGCCCGCGCCGCCGGATTCCCGGTCGGTCGGCAGCACCGGCGACAGCTTCGAGAACAGCGCCCAATCCGCGTCGGCGGGAACGTATCCCGGGGTCGCGTCGGTGATCCCGGACTTGATGCTGCCCGGCGCGACACACACCGCGCGCAGGCCCTTGCCACCGAATTCCAGGGCCAGGGCGTGGGTGAAGGACTGGATGCCGCCCTTGCTCGCCGCGTAGGCGGCCATGTACGGATGCGCGAAGGCGGCCGAGGTGGAGCTGAAATTGACCACGCTCGCCCGGGGGTTCGCGAGCAGGGCGGGCAGTGCCTCGCGGACCACCAGGAAGGTGCCGGTGAGATTGATCCGGATGATCAGGTCCCACAGGTCCAGGGAGGTCTGTTCGGTGTGCGAGGCGCGCAGGATGCCCGCGGCGTTGACAAGGGAGTCCAGGCCGCCGAGGGTGTCGACCGCGCTGCGCACGACCGCGATCACCGACTGTTCGTCGCCGATGTCGAGGGTCAGGGTGGTGAGCCGGTCGGCGGTGCCGCGCTCGGTGGCCTGGGCGTGGGTGGCGGCCAGGCCGTCGGCGGAGACGTCGGCGCCGACCACGCGGGCGCCTTCGTCGAGCAGCCGCAGCACGGTGGCCTGGCCGATGCCGGAGGCGGCGCCGGTGACGAGGGCGCGATGGTCGTCGAGTCTGTGCATGGGAGGGCCTTTCGGGTCGGTGGCTCAGCCGAGGCGGCCGGGCACGGGTTCGTGCCGCAGCTGGTCGGTGGCCAGAGTGCCTGCGCGGACGGCGTTCTCGATCGAGTCGCGCAGGGCGGGGCAGGTGGGGATCGAGCCGCTCGGTTCCCCGAGGGCGGCCCGGCGGGCGAACTCCGGGCACGCGGACTCGGCGTCGTCGAGCCATTGGACGCTGGTGTGGCTGGGACTGAATTTCTCGGCCAGCACCTTGTTGCCGCAGGTGGCGCACTGCACGGGTTGCATGATCGCCCCCTCAGCGTTGTCCGGCGGCACGACGCGCGGCGATGTAGCCGAACACCATCGCCGGGCCGATGGTGGCGCCCGCGCCGGCGTAGTCGTTGCCCATGACCGCGGCCGAGGTGTTGCCCGCGGCGTAGAGGCCCGGGATGGCGGTGCCGTCGGCGCGCAGCACCCGGGCGTCGGCGTCGTAGACCAGGCCGCCCTTGGTGCCCAGGTCGCCGATGCGCACCCGCAGCGCGTAGTACGGGCCCTTGTCCAGGACGTCCAGCGCCGGGGTCGCCAGGGTGGGGTCACCGTAGTAGTTGTCGTAGGCGCTCACGCCGCGGCCGAAGTCGGCGTCGTGGCCTGCGCGGGCGAATCCGTTGAAACGCTCGACGGTCTCGCCCAGGGTGGCGGTCGGAACACCGATCGCGGCGGCGAGCCCGGCCAGATCGGGCGCGCTGTGGACCAGCCCGGTCGAGGTCCAGGAGGCGGGGAATTTCTGGCCGGGCACGATCCCGCCGATCGGGTAGCGGCTCTTGGCCTTCGCGTCGAAGATCAGCCAGGCCGGATCGTGGCGCCCGGCCAGTTGCGCGTGCACGAAGGTGACATACGGGGCGGCCTCGTTGGTGAAGCGCGCGCCGGTGCTGTCGACGATGATCGAGCGCGGAATCGACCGCTCCGACACCAGCACCTGATTGATGCCCTCCGGCCGCTGGAACGACGGCATCCACCAGGCGTCGTCCATCAGGTCCACGGCCGCGCCGACCTGCTCCCCGGCGACGATCCCGTCGCCGGTGTTGTCGGTGGAGGCCGCGCTGAAATTGTCGCGCCCACCCTCCGGGAGGTAGCGCTTGCGCAGTGCCTGGTCGTGCTCGAAACCGCCGGTGGCCAGCAGCACACCGTCGCGGGCCCGGATGCGGATCTCGCGCCCGTCGCGTTCGGCCAGTACGCCCAGGACCGCGCCGGTGTCGTCGGTGATCAGCGAGCGCAACGGGGTGTCGAGCCACAGCGGGACCCCGGCGTCACGCAGGGCCAGCCGCAGCCGGGCGATCAGTGCCCGCCCGAGGGTGTCCATGTGCCTGCGCAGCACGATCGCCTTGATCGCGCGCAGCCCGGTGAGCAGTGCGGTCCAGCGGGCCTTCCAGGTGCGGGTCACCATATTGAGCTGGACGAAGTCCTTGGAGGTGATGAACAGGCCCGGCGGGGTGGCCAGGGCGGCCGGGCGCAGCAGGTCCTCGTCGGCGCCGAGCTGCTTCAGGTCCACCGGCAACGGCTCGATCGAGCGGCCCGCCGGACGACCACCGGGTGCCTCGGGGTGATAGTCGGAATATCCGGTGCACCACTGGAACCGCAGGTGCGGGCTGGTCTCCAGGAATTCCAGCATGCGCGGGCCCTCGTCGATGAAGGCGTCGAGATTGGCCGAGGGCACCCGGTCACCGACGACCGCGTCGAGATAGGCGCGCACATCGGCGCGGGCGTCACCCAGGCCCTCCCGCCGCAGCACCGGGTTGTTGGGCACCCAGATGCCACCACCGGAGAGCGCGGTACTGCCCCCGTACACCCCGGCCTTCTCGATGACCAGGGTGTCCAGGCCGCGGTCGGCGGCGGCGAGCGCGCCGGTGAGCCCACCCGCGCCGCTGCCGACGACGAGGAAATCGACTTCGTGATCCCACTGCTGTTCGGTCATGGCGGCCTCAGCTCGCGACCATGTCGTCCTGCGACCAGAACGCGCGCATACTCGCGATGCGCGCGTCCTCGTCGAAGGTCATGACATCGATCGGCTCGAGGGTGAAGCTCTGGTCGCCGAAGCGGGTGACCACCCGGAAGCTGAACGCGGCGCTGTCGCCCGCGACCCGCACGGCGAACAGTTCGCTGGATCGTTCCAGCTGCTCGAAGGATTCGTAGAACGCGCGGATCGCCGCGTGGCCGACGTGCGGTTCGCTGCCGACCGGGTCCTCCACCGTCGCGTCCGCGCGGTAGAGGGCGACGATGTCGGCAGCGGATCCGCTGCCGACGGCCTCCACGTAGGCGCGCACGGTCGCGCGGATGTCGTCGGCTGAAGCCATCGTCTCGCTCCTGAGATATCGAAAGGGTTGGTGGTGTGAACGGAACCACATCCGGTGGCCGGTCGGCGGTGGTCCGTCCCGGCCAGCGGGAAGGGATCAGTCGCCGAGGATGTGCCGGACGGCGAGGTGGCTGAACAGCATGGACGCGCCGATCGGATTGCCGCCGCCGGGATAGACCTCCCCGCTCACGGCGGCCATGGTGTTGCCCGCGGCGTAGAGACCCGGAATCGGCGCGCCGGTGCGGTCGAGCACCCTGGCCGCGGTGTCGGTGCGCAGGCCGCCCTTGGTGCCCAGGTCGGACAGACCGAACGCGGCCGCGTGATACGGGCCCTTGTCGATGCTCACCAGTGGCGGTTCGCCGTTCGAGAACGCCCGGTCGTAGGCCTCGTCGCCGCGCCCGAAATCGGGGTCGACGCCGGTGGCGACCATGTCGTTGAACCGGGCGACGGTGGCCTCCAGTTCCGCCGCGGGCACGCCGATCTTCGCGGCCAGGCCGGCGAGGGTGTCGGCGGTGTGCCACAGCCCGGCCGCGACGTACTCCGCGGTCTCGACCATGGACACATTGGTGGCCTTGATCGGCGGGACCTCGCCTTCCTTGTCGTCGTAGATCATCCAGAACGGCAGCCTCAGGCCGCGTTCGCTCATCTGCCGGATCACCTCGCGTCCGAGCCGGTCGTAGGGCGCCGACTCGTTGACGAACCGGTGCCCGTCCTGGTCGACGAAGATGCCGCCGGTGAACCACAGCGCGAAGGCCGACCGCCCGTCCGGATGGGTCAGCCCCGGCGACCACCACGCCTGATCCATCAGATCGGTGTCGGCGCCCGCCGCGATGCCCGCCTGATGGGCCAGCCCCTGATTTCCCCAGGGCCCCATCGTGTCCCGCGCCTCGCCGGGTACGCCGTAGTGCGCGCGCAGGGCCTGGTTCTGCTCGAAGCCGCCCGCGGCGAGCACCACCCCGCGCCGGGCCCGGATGGCGTGCCGGGTGCCGTCGCGTTCCACGATCGCGCCGGTGACCGCACCGTCCTCGACGACGAGCTCCACCAGCGGTGATCGCAGGTGCAGGTGGGCGTGGGGGTAGGCCGACAGGGCGCGCAGGAAACGCCCGATCAGCGCCTGCCCGCCGATCAGCAGCTCCGGCAGCGGGGCGCCGAGCCGGTCGGTGTCGAGCGGGCCGCGCAGCGAGTCCCGCAGCGGGCCCAGCTCGGCGGCGGGCAGCGGGGTCGGCATGATGTGGCGCTGCCCGTCGAGGCGGGCCTTGGGCGCCTTGCCGAAGTAGTCGGGCCACGGCAGCATCTGGAAGGCGAAATGGTCGTCGGCTTCCAGATATTCGATGAGGTCGCGGCCGCGGCGGACGTAGGTCTGCTGGAGTTCGTCGGGGGTGCGATCGCCGACGACGGCACGGTAGTAGGTGAGCGCGTCGTCGAGGGTGTCGTCGGTGCCCGCCCGCTCGAGCACCGGATTGCACGGGAACCACACCCCGCCGCCACCCGAATAGGCGGTCGTGCCGCCGAACTTGTCGGTCGCCTCGACCACCGCCACGCTCAGTCCCTCGCGGGCGGCGGTGTAGGCGCCGGCCAGGCCACCGCCCGAGCCCGCGACCAGCACATCCACCTCTTCGTTCCAGTCCACCACTGTCTCCTCCTGGTACCACCTCGAATTGCCGACGACGGTAGGGCCGGTGCCGGGGTGGGCGGAGCGGATCGTCCCGATGACCGGGAGGCGATCGATCCGGCCAGGTGTGCCGGTCAGCGGGAAGACCACCTGCTCGGGGCGGGCGCGCGGACCTACCGTCGCCGCGGAGAACCGGTCTCCATCGAAAGGTAGGCACTGTGAACCCCGAGACCCCATCGGCCTCCGCTTCCGGCCCGGCCGCCGTCGACGTGGTCGTCGTCGGCGCGGGCATCGCCGGTCTGTACGCCCTGCACCGATTCCGCGGCAGCGGGCTGTCGGTGCGGGTGTTCGAGGCGGGCGAGGGCGTGGGCGGCGTCTGGTACTGGAACCGCTACCCGGGCGCGCGCTGCGATGTGGAGAGCGTCGACTACTCGTACTCCTTCGACGAGGCGCTGCAACAGGACTGGGAGTGGAGCGAGAAGTACGCCACCCAGCCCGAGATCCTGGGCTACCTCGAGCACGTCGCCGACCGGTTCGACCTGCGTCGCGACATCGAATTCGCCACGCGCGTCACCGATATCGTGCTCGACGAGCAGACCCTGCGCTGGCAGGTCGCCACCGACACCGGGCGCGCGGTCGCGGCCCGGTTCGTGGTGCTGGCCACCGGCCCGCTGTCCAATGCCAACACCCCCGCCATCGACGGCCTGGACACCTTCGCGGGCCGGGTCCTGCACACCTCGCACTGGCCGCACGAGGGGGTCGATCTCACCGGGCAGCGTGTCGGTGTCATCGGCACCGGGTCCTCGGGCATCCAGACGATTCCGTGCCTGGCCGAGCAGGCTCGGCAACTACACGTGTTCCAGCGCACCGCGAATTACAGTGTGCCCGCAGGCAATACGCCGCTCAGTGCGGCCGATCGCGCGGCGCAGCAGGCGGACTACCCCGAACGCAGGCGGTTGTCGAGGGCCAGCGGCGGCGGGTCACCGCATCAGGCGTACCCGCGGTCCGCGCTGGCGGTGAGCGATCGGGAACTGCGCGACGCCTACGAGAAGCGGTGGGCGCTGGGTGGTGTGCTGTTCAGCAAGACCTTCCCCGACCAGTTGGTGGACCTCGCCGCCAACGACACCGCGCGGCTGTTCTGGGAGCAGAAGGTGCGCGCCGTCATCGACGACCCCCGGGTCGCCGAGCTGCTCATCCCGCGTGATCACCCGATCGGCACCAAACGCATCTGCACCGACACGAACTACTACCAGACCTACAACCGCGACAATGTGGAGCTGGTCGATCTGAAGTCGACGCCCATCACCCGCATCGACGCCGACGGTGTGCACACCACCGACGCCCACTACCCCCTGGACACCCTGGTGCTGGCCACCGGATTCGACGCCATGACCGGATCGGTCGCGCGGATGAACATCGTCGGCCGCGGCGGCGAATCGCTCAACGCGGCCTGGCGCGAGGGGCCGAAAACCTATCTGGGACTGGGGATGACGGGCTTCCCCAACCTGTTCAACCTGACCGGACCCGGCAGTCCCTCGGTACTGGCCAATATGGTGCTGCACTCGGAACTGCACGTCGACTGGGTGGCCGAGGCCATCGCCTTCCTCGACCGCAGGGGAGCGGTGGCGCTGGAGGCCCGGCCCGACGCGGTGGCCGACTGGGTACGCGAATGCGCGGCGCGGGCGGCGGGAACGCTGATGACCCAGGCGAATTCGTGGTATCTGGGCGCGAACATCCCGGGCAGGCCACGGGTGTTCATGCCGTTCGTCGGCGGGTTCGGCGTCTACGGCGAGATCATCGCCGAGGTCGCGGCCGCCGGATACAAGGGCTTCGACGTCATCGAGGGGTGAGACACGGCGAGGGGGTGGTCCGGTCAGAGCGGACCACCCCCTCGCCGTTCAGGCCGCGAAGCCGCCGAACCCGCCGCGATAGAACAGCAGCGGCTTTCGGTCCTCGGCCGCGCGCAGGGCACCGATCCGGGCCAGCACCACCGTGTGATCACCGGCGTCGTGCTCGAGCTCCACACTCACCTCGATGTGCGCCAGCGCCCCGGCCAGCGCGGGCGCGCCGTTGCCCGCCCGCTCCCACTCGACCCCGGCGAACTTGTCCGCGCCGCTCACCGCGAACCGACGGCACAGCGCGCTCTGCTCCTCGGCCAGCACATTGACGCACAGGGCGCCCTGCGCGCGCAGCAGCGGCCAGCTGGTGGAGGTCTTGGCGGGGCAGAACGACACATACGGTGGGTCCAGCGACACCGACACCACCGACTGACAGGTGAACCCCAGCGGGCGGGTCCCGTCGTGGGCGGCGATCACCGCGACGCCGGTGGCGAAATGGCCGAGCACCCGGCGCAGCTCGGCGGCCGGTATCCCGGCCTCGACGATGACGTTGTCTGCATTCATACCCCCACCCTCGATGCCGCGGGGTGGCCTGCTCAAGAGGTTCTCCCGGTCAGCGGTTGTCGACGGGCCGAGCGTGTCAAGCATGGTTGCTACCATGCACCGATGGCGACTCCCGACCCCGATCCCGGCGTGCCCAACCTGCCGCCGACCAGCTGGGCGGTGCTCGCCATGCTCTCCTACGAAGAGGAGATCTCCGGCTACGACCTGAAGAAATGGGCCGACTGGAGCCTGCGCTACGTCTACTGGACGCCCTCCTACAGCCAGATCTACGCCGAGCTGAAGAAGCTCGAACAGCACGGCTTCGCCACCTCCCGCCTCGACCACGACAACGCCATGCGCGGCAGGCGCCTCTACCGCATCACCGACGCGGGCCGCGCCGCCGTCACCACCTGGTGGAACAAGGCTCCCGTCGACCCGTCGGTCCTCAAACACCATGTGCTGCTGCGGGTCATGTTCGGCCATCTCGGCTCCCCGGAACGCCTCAAACAGATCCTGCGCGATCACATCGCCGACGTCGACCAGCTCGAACAGCGCGCCGCCATCGACGCCGAGGCCGCCAAATCCGAACCCGGCTGGGCCTATTCGCAGATCGTGCTGCAATGGGCCCAACGCCACTACGCCGCCGAACGCGAACTCGCCGAGCAACTCATCGCCGACATCGACGCCGCCGCCACGGTCCTGGCCGGCGCCGAACACGACGACCGCACCGACTACCCCCACCCCACCCCCGGCCGCTGGCGCGAAATCGAACAGCGCGTCCGCGAGGAACACCAGGACGCCGACCCCGTCGACCAGTGACTGCCGCTACGTGCGCGATCGCTGCGAACAGTCCGAATTCCCGCCGAGGACATCGCGCACCATCGCCCAAACCGCCCGGCGTGCGGTCACGGTGGCGCTCAGGGAGGGGATGGTGAGGAAGCCGTGGAACAGGCCGTCGAAGCGGCGGTGGCGGACCGGCACGCCGTCGCTCGCGAGGCGCCGGGCGTAGGCATCGCCCGCCGAGCAGGGTGGGTCGAGTTCGGCGGTGACCACGACCGCGGGCGGTAGTCCGGCCAGGGAGGACGCCCGGGTGGGGATCAGGCGGACGTCGTCGGTGCCGTGGGGGGCGTACTGCTGCCAGTACCAGCGCATGGCGCGGGTGGTGTTGTAGTGGCCGGTGCCGAAACGGCGGTAGGAGTCGGTGTCGAAGTCGTCGTCGATGACGGGGTAGAGCAGGATCTGGGCGGTCAGTGGGGGACCGCCGTGGTCGCGCACGGCGAGGGCGACGGTGGCGGCGAGATTGCCGCCCGCGCTGTCGCCGGCCAGTGCGATCCGGGCCGGATCGCCGCCGTATTCGTGCGCGTGTGCGGCGGCCCAGCGCAGGGCGGCGAGGACGTCATGGTGGGCGGCGGGGCCGGGATGTTCGGGGGCGAGGCGGTAGTCGACCGCGATCACCAGCGCGCCGACACCGGCGGCCATGGCGCGGCAGAACTCGTCGTGACTGTCGAGATCGCAGAAGACGAAACCGCCACCGTGCGCGAAGACGATCACCGGCAGGGCGGTGTCGTCGGTCGGCCGGTAGACCCGCAGCGGCAGTGGTCCACCGGGGCCGTCGATGGTGATGTCGCGGGCGGTGTGCATATCGGGAAGGCGTTGCAGCGCAGGGCGTCTGGCCTGGATCGCGGCGCGGACCTCGGCGGCGTCCATGGCGGCCACATCGGGGAACCCGGCATCGAGCGCGGCCAGCACGGCGGCCACCTCGGGATCGGGGACCGCCCCCGGTCCGGTGGTCGGGAATTCGCGGACGGTCACGGGTCCTCCTGGAGCTCGGCGACGGGATCGGTGCCGGTCCACCGGCGTCCCGGCCACCGTAGGGGCGGTGACGACCGGCGCGAACCTCGTTCTCCCACTGGGCGGAAACCCTCGCCTGTGTGAACGAACCGCGCTGACCGCTGCGGGCTCAGGCCGTGCGCGTCACCTGCGGATAGGCGTGCGGCCGGGGTGTGGGTCCGCCGGTGAGCGGGCGCGGGTGCTGTTGCAGCGTCGGGCGCACCCGCACGCGGCCGTCGTCGACGTGCCGCCAGATGTTGAGCGCCGTGGTCCGCACCGGTGCGGCGAGACGGTGGTCGAGCAGCAGCCGGTCGACCGGCCCGCACACCGACACCGCCGCGACGGCGGGCTCGCCGAGCTCGCCGATGGGTGCAGCCAGACAGCCGAACCCGGGCAGCGATTCCTCGCGCTCGACCGCGACACCGTGCGCGCGCACCTTGGTCAGCTCCGCGTCGAGATGCGCCCTGCTGACGACCGGACCGCGCGTGCGGGCACCGGACTGCCCGGCCAGCGCCTCGGCCACCCGACGCTCGTCGGAGTGCGCCAGGATCGCCCGTCCCACCGCCGTGCCCGCCGCGGGCCGCCTGCCGCCGACCCGGGTGGGCACGGCCGCGGCCAGATCGCCGCCGACCTTGTCCAGGTACACCACATCCGGGCCGTCGAGCACGGCCAGATGCACGACGAACCCGGTGACCCGGTGCAGTTCGTGCAGGAACGGCATGGCCGCGCGATGCAGCCGGTCCTGGTGCACGGCCAGCGAACCCAGCTCCATCAGCCGCAGGCCCAGCTCGTAGTCACGCCCCTCGCGGCGCAGCCAGCGTAGTTGCACGAGCCGTTCCAGCATGCGGTGCGCCGAGGACCTGGGTAGGCCGGTCCGGCGCACGATCTGGGCGAGGGTGAGCCTGCCCGGCCCGTCGAAGGCGTCGAGCAGCAGGGACGCGCGATCGAGGATCGCACTGGGGGTGGTGGCCTCGGCCTGGATGACCATGGAGCGCTCCATTCGGATCTACGAGCGGATGTCGAGTCGCATATTTCGATTAGGCATATACCTATTGATACCATCTGTTGTGTGCGTTGTCACACGAATCGGCGAGGTGAATCGACGACGAAGGCCCCCGATCCGCGCACCCGCGCCGGATC